>CALZLE010000360.1 GCA_945788205.1 uncultured Desulfuromonadales bacterium | reverse complement strand
TCGGCGCCAACCAGGCCGGGCTTTACATCAACCTGATCCCACTGTTTGCTTCGTTAATGGCGATCCTGTTTTTAGGTGAACGTTTTCAGAATTATCATCTTTACGGAATCCTGATTATTTTCTCCGGACTGGCACTGTTCAACCTGCCACGCCGCAACAGCTGACGCTTGACAACGCTGCAAGGGAAACGCAGGATAGAACCAATCTATCCTTTTGACCGGACCAAAACATGCGCCTGACGATAAAAATCATCCTAGCTGTCCTGTTGGGCATTGCCCTGATTTTTTCTATTTACAGCTATTATTCAATCCAGCGCGAACGCGAGCAGCTGAAAAAAAGTCTCAGCCGCGAAGCGCGCCATCTGGGTGAAAGTTTACGCGTCATGGTCACCGAAATCTGGCAACAGCGCGGTGAGAAAGAGGCGATCGGGTTTTTGGGTCGAGCCAACGAAGCGCACGGTGAAACCCTGGTGCGCTGGGTTTGGGTGGAGGAAGAGACCGAAAAAATATATCAGCCGCGCGTACCGATTGAAAAACTCGATGATCTGTTTGAGGAGGAGACCGTTGCCCTGTTGGCCGCTTCTCCCGAGGGGCATGATTTCCTGCTCACTTATCTGCCGCTACTGATCGACGGCGACCGGATTGGCGCCATCGAGCTGTCGGAGTCGATGAACGAGCTGCACGACTATGTCGAAGAGAGTTTGCGGCGTTCGGCGATGGTGGTCGGCGCAATGGTCATCTGTAGTCTGACATTGACTGGACTTCTCGGCAGCCTCTGGATCAACCGACCGATGCGCCATTTACGTGCTCAGGCTGAACGGATCGGCACCGGTGATTTCAGCACCAGTCTGAATCTCTCGGGCAGTGACGAACTGTCCGATCTGGGCGAAACCATTGAACGGATGCGCACCCAGTTGGCAGAAGCCCGGGAAGCGGAACAGACCGCCAATCAGGAAAAAATCGAAGCATTGGAAAAGCTCCGCCACACGGAGCGCTTGGCAACTCTGGGGAAGCTGTCTGCCGGCATGGCCCATGAACTTGGCACCCCCCTCAACGTCATCAGCGGTCGGGCCAAGTTGATCAACAGCGCCGGGCTTTCTGAAGAGGATGTCGCCCGTTCGGCCGGGATTATCGGCGAACAGGCAGAGCGGATGACCAGTATTATGCGCCAACTGCTCAGCTTTGCCCGCCGCGATGAGGCGCGCAAACAGCCGGTTGATCTGAATTCGGTCCTGCGCAGTGTATTGCCGCTCCTCGAACCAAGCGCCAAAGAGCAAAAAGTCACCCTGCAATTAAAGGAAGCTGAGCAGCCACTCTCCGTTAATGCCGACCCTGGACAACTGCAACAGGTGCTGCTCAACCTGGCCCTCAACGGCATTCAAGCAATGCCGGATGGCGGCACCCTCAAATTGCAGGCCACCGTGGCAAAAACCGACTCTCTGCCGGATAAATTTGCCGACAACTCCGGAAACTGGTGCTCATTACAGGTCCGTGATCAGGGCAGTGGAATCTCTGCTGAAGATCTGAGCCATATTTTCGATCCCTTTTTCACCACCAAGGATGTCGGGCAGGGCACCGGACTCGGCTTATCGATAGCTTATGGCATTATGGAGGAACATGGTGGCTGGATCGATGTCGACAGCACATCCGGCCAAGGCAGCTGCTTTAACGCGTACTTGCCGCTGGAGAAAAGTGGAGCGAGCACATGACCGAAACCAACCTGCCGGGTCGAATTCTGGTAATCGATGATGATCAGTCCCTCTGTGAGCTACTGGTCGAAGATCTGTCCCGGCGAGGACATATTCTCAGCAGTGCGCTACGAGTCGATGAGGCACGCGAGCTGTTACACAAGGAAGAAGTTGACGTGGTCCTGACCGACCTGAACATGCCCGGCACCAGCGGTATCGATTTCTGCGCCGAACTGCACGCAAATCGCCCCGACCTGCCGGTGGTCATCATGACTGCCTTTGGCAGTCTGGAAACTGCCATCGCTGCTCTGCGTGCTGGTGCCTACGATTTTGTCACCAAACCGGTCGATCTCGACCTGCTCAGTATTACCCTCAATCGTGCGCTGCAACACCGACATCTGCAGGAAAAAGTCCGACTACTCAAAGATCAGGTCCGCCGGCAGCAACCGGATGACGAACTACTCGGCGAAAGCAGCGCGCTGCAACAACTCAAGCAACAGATTGCGCGGATCGCCGATATCGATACCTCGGTGTTGATCAGCGGTGAAAGCGGCACCGGCAAGGAATTGGTCGCCCGCGCCCTGCACCGTCAGAGCAAACGTTGCGAAGGGCCTTTCGTTGCCATCAACTGCGCGGCCCTGCCGGAAAACTTGCTGGAAAGCGAGCTGTTCGGTCACGTTCGGGGTGCTTTCACCGATGCGAAGGAAGGACGCAAAGGACTGTTTCTGGAAGCGAACGGCGGGACTCTGTTGCTCGATGAAATCGCCGAACTGCCGTTAGCTCTGCAACCGAAGCTACTGCGAGTACTGGAAGACCACAAAATCCGAGCGCTCGGCGGCAGTCAGGAAATCGATTGTGACGTTCGGGTGCTCGCTGCCAGTCATCGTGATTTAAAAGACGCGGTCAGAAGCAATAGCTTCCGCAGTGACCTTTATTACCGGCTTAACGTCATCAACCTGGACCTGCCACCACTACGTGACCGGGGCAACGACATCCTGCTGCTGGCTCTTGCGTTTATTCGTCAACTCAGCCAACGCTTCGGAAAATCGGTCAATGGGTTGGCACAGCCGGCCGCGGCCTGTCTGCTCGCCTATCACTGGCCGGGCAATGTTCGCGAACTGCACAATGTCATCGAACGCGCTCTGGCGCTGAGTGTTCATGATCTGCTGACGGTGGAAGACCTGCCCGACCAGGTTCGGCACCCGGATGGAGCAGCACCACTCCCCGCGAGCTTGGTGGAACCCGGCACGGTCCTACCGTTGGAGGAAATGGAGCGCCGCTATATTCATCAGGTTCTCAACCAGCTTGATGGCAATCGCACTCTCGCCGCCAAACTCCTCGGTGTTGACCGCAAAACCCTTTATCGCAAATTGAAGGAGAGCTAAAGCGGGGCAAAATGCCCCGGAGGGGTGTTTTGCCCCAGCTTCTGGAACCTAAAATCCCTGTTTACAGCATTTCTGTATTGGCATACCACTTGCTAATCTGTAAAACAAAGCCAATCGGCGACCGTCGTTCTGCTCAACGACAGTTACCGGTTCTGTCAAAAGGGTGTTACCTCCAACGCTCGAAAACGGGGAACTTCAGCAGGGTTCCCCGTTTTCTTTGCCCGCTTTTCAGTTTCAGACTCGACCCTCCCTACAGAATGAGACTCACTACGTATACAAACCATCAGGTGGGGTATTTTGCCCCACAGGGGAACAATGCCCCAACCAGGGCCTCGCTAACCCGCTGTTTTTCCAAGCATCGTACTTGGCACACAGGTTGCGTTATAAAGTCAGCAGTTTATTACTCATAGGAGATTTACATGATGGAAGCTGTCTGTCTTGACACTCATCCACACATTCTACTCGCCGAAGATGATGCCGCACTGCGTGAGCTGCTCGACTTTACCTTAACCCGTGCGGGCTATCTGGTCACCTGCTGTACCAACGGCCTCGACCTGATGGAAAGATTGGAAGAAGGCGACCCCTTCGACCTGATTATCAGTGACCTGCGGATGCCTGCCCTGACCGGCCTGGAAGTTCTCGAAATGCAGCTGGAAAAGCGTCAGCGGCCACCCTTTATCTGTATGACCGCTTTCGGCGACCGACAAACCCATGAACTTGCAGAGCGCTTCGGCGCTGCCGTTACTATCGACAAACCTTTTGACCTGGATGAGATGATCAAGTTGGTTCGCAAAACCAGCCTCCGCAATCCACAACCAGAACATTCCTGAGGAGCTGATGATGAAAACATCGAAATTACTTTTGTACGCCCTGCTGTCCCTGATGCTTATCGTCGGCAGCACTTTTTCTGCTATGGCACAGGATGCCGGCCTGGAAAGTTTGCGCGAATCGGGCAAAGCCTTCCGCAGTGTCGCCAAACAGGTGTCTCAAGCGGTGGTTTATATTCAAGTGGAAAAAGAGGTTGCCCAGCAGCAGATGAGCAATCCTTTTGGCAACAGCCCCTTCGGCGATGAATTTTTTCGCCGGTTTTTCGGTCAGCCGAACCAAAAGCAAAACCCGCATAATCAGAAAAAGCGCCAATCGATGGGCCAGGGATCCGGCTTTATCATCTCCGATGACGGCTACATCATGACCAACAACCACGTCGTTGGTGACGCGGATAAAGTCACAGTCCGGCTGCTCGATGGGCGTGAATTTACCGCCAAAACCATCGGCACCGATCCGCCGACCGACGTCGCGCTGATCAAGATTGAGGCGGATGAGAAGCTGCCGTTTCTCGAGCTCGGAAACTCTGACAAGATGGAAGTGGGCGACTGGGTGCTGGCTTTCGGCAACCCATTTGGCTTATCTCACACCCTGACTGCCGGAATCGTCAGCGCTAAAGGACGCAGCGGCATCGGCCTGACCGACTACGAAAACTTTATTCAGACTGATGCAGCGATTAATCCGGGCAACTCCGGTGGACCGCTGGTCAACCTGGACTCAGAAGTCATCGGCATGAATACTGCCATCTTCAGTCGCAGCGGCGGCTATATGGGAATCGGCTTTGCCATTCCGATCAACATGGTGAAAAACATCCGCGAGCAACTGGTCGAGCATGGCAGCGTCACACGTGGCCGCTTGGGCGTCTACATTCAGGATATCACTCAGGACTTGGCAGAATCCTTTGATCTAAAGCAAAGCGATGGGATTCTGGTTGCTCAGGTCATCGAAGATTCCCCGGCAGAAAAAGCCGGCCTGAAGCAAGGCGATGTGATCCTAAAAGTAAATGGCAAAAAGGTCGATAAAGTGGCTACGTTCCGCAACGGCATTGCCCTGACCCGCCCCGGTACGGACGTGACATTGACGGTCCTTCGCAACGGCAAGAAAAAAATGGTCAAAGTCACCATCGGCTCGTTAGAAACGGATGATAAGGGACAACCGATCAGCGCCGATAAACTACCAAAGCTTGGTCTGAACTTACAAAAGCTGACACCGGAGCTGGCCGAACAGTTTGGCTACGAAGGTGCTAAGGGAGTACTGGTAACAGCTGTCGAGACCGGGTCGATCGCCGACCGGGCCGGCATCGAGCGTGGCGACTTGATCGAAGAGGTAAACCGCAAAGCGGTCACAGAAGCACATCAGGTGAAAAAGATGATTAAGGAAACGGATAAGAAAACCGTTCTGCTGCTGGTTCGGCAAGGAGACGCCAACCGCTACCTGGCACTGAAACTAAAAGACTGATCCACCGGATCGACCGGCGCCCTGCTCAGCGCCGGTCGGTTTCCACAACATATGACGAACGTTACCTCCAACGTTCACTTTTGGGGAATCAGCAGGATTCCCCATTTTTTTTGTTCTGTTTGCCCAAAAGAACCTCTCCATCCACCACGGTGGATTGAAG
>CALZLE010000359.1 GCA_945788205.1 uncultured Desulfuromonadales bacterium | reverse complement strand
TCTCTCTCCCTTTCTCTGACTTGCTTTCGGTAATTTTCTGGTGCTAGACTCGCTACGCAATTCATCAGCTTTTAAACTTGTCCCGATTGTCGAGGTGTCCTGCCCATGATGGCATTTTTAACAGGCCCTTTATCACTGTTTTGTTTTTACCTGGCCTATGTCTGTTTGCGCAGAAATTTTCGCAAGCATGCGCTGGTTATTGGTGGGTTTGCGGTTTTCTTTTTTGCTCTCACGGTAATAATTTTCTGGGCAGGATATTACACATGGGCGGCCTTGGAATCTGGGGCGGTTTGAAAATAGAATTGTTCTCAGATTTGCGGTTTCTCCTCAACCAGATCAGGCTCTCCACAATGTTTGAGAATGTGTCGCCGGGAGGCATCGTGCAGAGCGACGGCCTGGCCCCATTCATCATTGCTGGCTAAAGCTAAACTCTTCGGTTCGATCGGCGCACCAATTCGTATTTCAACGCTGCCCCGGTGCGCTAACCAGCCCCTGCCGCGCAGGATTGAGCGGGTGCCCTGGATCGCGATTGGTACCACCGGTACGCCAGCTTCCGCAGCAGCCAGAAACGCACCCATGTGGAAGCGGAGTAGTCCCGGCCTGCGGGTGAATGTTCCTTCCGGGAAGAACAGGTAGTTCCGGCCGACGCGCGCCTGTTGAGCAATTTCCTGGAAATCTGCAATCCCCTTTTCGTCCTCCAGGATTTTGTGGCATCAGAGTCGATAGTTGAACTCAATCATGTGGAAATCGGCCCCAATCGTGTTGTTTCCGTTAATGCCGGCATCGGAATAGTGAAGAAAGCGGTAGCCCAGCCCCAGCTTTTTGTAGAGCGGAAAACCGACCCCCGCGGTCAGGGCAAACTGGAAGGGGCCACCGTAATCCTGCGTTCCGAAGCGGTATCTGCTGAGCAGCGCTCCGCCCGCTCCCAGATCCAGAGTAAAGCGTCCGTCTTCACTTCCCAGGGTTAATTCGGGAATGAGAGAAACGACGAGAGCGTTTTTGCCTGCTCCGCGCATCATCCCGGCACTTGCCATTAAGCGCGTACCTGCGCCCCAGCCTGACGTGGAATAGCGCTCCCACGGTAATCCGAAGTTCGCCGCCAGATCGTACTCCTGAAACTTTTCCGGCTGCTGATCTCCAAGGACGGTCGATCCTGAAAAACGCGAACGGATGCCGAGGCCCTGTAAACGCAGCTCTTCGGAGTGGCTCAGGCTGGGGGTGAGGAGGCAGAGGAAGCTTAGCAGCGTTAGCCAGACAAGGATTCTGGTACCTAGTGTTGCACCGCATCGATTAGTACACATTTGATTGGCGGCTGTATTCATATACTTTTCCTGCCGTGAACAAGTATCTGTTACCCTTCAACGTTAACCTCAGACCCGGGCATGTCAAGAGCTTGTCCAGGAGCCTTTAAGGGGCGCCTTACCGAAATCAGTTGCTCCATTTATCGGTCATCTTTATACCCTGCGACATGATTTAAGCGCACTTCACATCCGGGCCTGTTCGCAGGGCCCTCTCGATTGTCCGACGAGGCGTATTAAAACCCTGACGCAGTCTTCTGCTCGGAGGAGGATTATTACGGTTTTTTGCGGACCTTCAAGTACGCGGAAGAAAAGGTGGTGCTCGATAAATACAGCATTGTTGAGGCCCGGCGGACTTTCATGGTTTACAACTGGCTGCAGTATTTCAGTCGTCAGTCATTGGTCGAGGAACTACAAAAGAATAGATTTCAAGTTGTGGAATACTACGCAGATGTTGTTGGAACGGATTATTCCGAAGCGGCCGGTGAGATAGCCATTGTTGCTCAAAAACTGTAAAAAAAAAGCGGGCTGCTCATTCGGGCAGCCCGCTTTGTATCATCAGGTTTAAATAGTTTGCTGATTAGAATCTTCCACCCAGCAGCTCTTTCTGCTCCTGAACTGCTTTGCAGTTGTAAACCCAGATGTGACACTGATCAAGTCCGTAAAGGCAGATGCCGACCAAGAAGACTGGGATAAAGTTCCCAGCGATTGCACCGGAGAAGCTGTAGAAGAAGTAAAAAGCGCTGCGGTAGCCGAGTTGATTCCAGTTTGTGATTGGGCGGGTATCATTGGCGATGCCGGTCAAAACCAAGGTCGTTGCAGAGAAACAGTAGACCGCCAGGGCGATGCTGATCAAAGTTGCGGAGGGTGGATAGCCGAGCAGCTGCCGGACCGGTTCAGAGGCTGCTTCGAACAGATTGAAATCTTTAAGGCTGTAAGCCGAGATGCTGATCAGCAGAAACAATATCAACTCCAACAGATTGTGCCGCGATCTGGCATGACGTTGATCGGTTCGATCCCATACTTGGTTTCCGGTTTGGATTGGCTGTCGGGAGCTGCGATTCGTTTTTGATTTCATCATCATGGTTTCCACCTTTTTGATAGATGTTCTTCTTGTTATTCCTCTACCGCATGACTCATGCCAAGTCGGTTGAAATTAAATTGCCCTTTATAATCAAATGTTTATGGGTTTGCTCCGAGTTTATCAAAACTTCACCAAAAAAGAAAATTCCTGTCCGGCAGGAAAATTCTTGGGTAGTTGGAATGGTTTTGGGAGTGAAAAGGCGACGTCCGGCTACTGAGCGGAGGAGGCAAGTGAGCTAAGAAATTCGCGCCATTGGTGCCAGTAGTTTTCCCGACCGATATCGTAGGTATCGTTATGTCCGGCCCGGGGAATCGAATAGTATTGTTTTGGTTGCGGAGCTGCGCTGAACAACTCTTTGCCCATCTGTTGCGGAACAATTTCATCCCGCTCGCCGTGGAAAATCAACAGCGGGACTTTCAGTCCTTCGATCTTGGCTAGATTGTCGTAGCGCGCTTCAATCGCCCAGCCGGCAAGTGACCAGAGCATAGGATAGTGGTGCTTCCCCATCGCTTTGATCGAGGTGAAGGGGGATTCGAGCACCAGTCCGGCGGGTGGTTGTTCCAGCGCCAACTGCAGGGCAACCCCAGCACCGAGCGAGCGACCGAAGTAGATCATCTGCTGCGGGCTCCAGCCTTTATCTTTCAGCCAGGTGAGGGCCCCGCGCATATCGCTGTAGGTCCCTTCCTCACTTGCTTTCCCTTCGCTTTGCCCATAGCCACGATAATCGAAGATCAACACCGTCAGTCCCAGTTCGCGCAGCAGTCGCAGGTTATCGACCCGGTGAGAGATATTCCCAGCATTACCGTGGCAGAAGAGGACGACTGGTTTGTCTGTTTCGCCGGGCAGATACCAACCGTGGAGCCTGGTGCCATCTTCGGCGGTAAAAAAGACCTCTTCGTATTCCAGCCGCATCGTTGCCGGAGTCATCACAATTTCAGAGTCGGGAAAGTAGAGGAACATATGTTCCAGAGCGGCGCAGACCGGTGATGGAAGGAGCAGGGAGCTGAGCAATAGAGGTAACGTTTTCCGCAGATCGTTCGCAAATCTCATTGGGCTTTCCCTGTTTTACGTCGTTTGAATTCCAAGTTTAACAAATTCTGTTGTGGTGGTGACGTCTTGATGTGGAAAATAGCGCTGGAAATTTTCGGGCAGTCAACTACCCGGGACCTATTCATTTTTCGTTGAAGACGCAAAGTGGAGACGTTAGCGAGGCCGAATTTAGCAAGCAGCCATTTCCGTTTTTGGGGATGTGTATTTGAGGTTGATCAAACACGATTCTTGAAGCATTTTAACTGTTTTAGAGAGGCGCGTTGCTTGAAAATCACTTATCATTTGTTTTGCTGAAACGGTTGAGCTGGGTGTTGGAAAAAATATGCAGCAAAGGGGGTTGGTGATGATGGAATTTAAAGGACTTATTGGTGCTCTGAAAAGCAAAGCTTTTTTTCTGTGTGTGCTGGTTGTTTTCCTCGGCTTTGTGATCACGCCGGTGGATGCCAATGCCATCTACTGTGGTGATGGCATCGTCGACATAGGTGAAGAGTGTGATGATGGCAATCTGCTGGGGGGTGATGGGTGCACAGTCGAGTGTACCATTGCGTCGTACTGTGGGGATGGCCACGCAGATGAGGGCGAAGAAGAGTGCGATGATGGCAATAACATAGATGGTGATGGCTGCTCTGCCACCTGTAGCGTAGAGTTCATCTGTGGTGACGGTATCATGGAGGTGGGCGAAGAGTGCGATGATGGCAATCAGGTAGACGGTGATGGCTGTTCTGCCAACTGTGCGACTGAACCTATGTGTGGTGACGGCTACCTGGATCCAAGCGAAGGCTGCGATGATGGCAATAATATGAACGGCGATGGCTGTTCTGCTGAGTGTACCATCGAGTCTTACTGCGGTGATGGCACCATGGATATGGGCGAAGAGTGTGACGATGGCAACAATATGGACGGTGATGGTTGCTCGTCCACCTGTATGATTGAGCCGTTCTGCGGTGATGGCAATATGGATCCGGGTGAGCAGTGTGACGATGGCAACAATATGGATGGAGACGGTTGTTCTGCAGACTGTACCTCCGAAGTTGGTGGCCAAGGTTGCACTCCTGGGTACTGGAAGCAGTCTCAGCACTTCTGTTCCTGGCCGATGCAATATGCTCCTAATACGATGTTCTCAGCAGTCTTCGAGAATGCCTTCCCGGGAATGAGCCTGCTTGAGGTTTTAAAGCGGGGCGGAGGAGGGTTGAATGCTCTTGGCCGTCATACTGTGGCAGCGCTATTAAATGCAGCCACTGCAGTCAGCTATGATCGGACACCAATGCAAGTGGTGAATATGTTTAATGGTGTGTACCCTGCCAGGTATCATGCTGACTACGAACAGGTCAAAGACGTGCTTGCTTATTTCAACGAGCAGGGTTGTCCTCTCTCTCGTTGTGACAAAGATAAATACTGCGACAAAGACCGCGATAAAGACCGCGACAAAGACCGCGACAAAGACCGCGACGATGACAGCGACGATGACAGCGACGATGACAGCGA
>CALZLE010000358.1 GCA_945788205.1 uncultured Desulfuromonadales bacterium | reverse complement strand
TTGTCAAAAGCTATTGTTGACCAATGCGGCTGGAGGTGTTGCTGAGGAGATGCAGCCGGCGGATTTTATGCTGGTTACAGATCATATCAACCTGACCGGCGAGAGTCCCTTAAGGGGTCGCACTGAACGTGATTTTACTGACCTGACATACTTATATCACTGTGATTTCTATCCGCAATTAAAGACCCAACTGCAAGAGCGTGGTATCAACTTACATGCAGGAGTATTGGCCTGGATGCTCGGGCCGAACTACGAAACTCCGGCAGAAATCAATTTTTTACAGTCGACCGGTGCCTCGGCGGTATCAATGTCAACGATTCCTGAGGCGATTGTTGCTAAACGCTTCGGACTGGATGTTGTAGCTATTTCTTATATTTCAAACCTTGCTGCTGGGATATCGACTCAGAATCTCGACCATCAAGAGGTTCTCTCAAGTGGCAAAAAGGCTGCTACATCACTCAATGCATTATTTGCTCTTCTTTTAGACTGCTGGTCTGATTGATTTGTATGTCAAATCAGTAGTTTACCTAATGGCTTGTCGGCTTGACAGGGACGCTTCAGCTGTTACTATTTACGAGTAATAAAACTTTTATAGGAGCTGTATGGAACGCGTACTGGTGGTCGATGATGAGGAGAATGCTCGCATTGGCTTGAAAAAACTGCTGGCTCTTGACGGCTATCATGTTGATACCGCCTCCAATGGTTACGAGGCCTTGGAATATCTCTATCGCCATTCCGTCGATTTAGTGATTACTGATATTAATATGCCGGAGATGAATGGTTTAGTTTTTCTGCGTGAGCTAAATCGATCATACCCGTCAGTAAATGTCATTATGGTGACGGCTTACGGTGGTGTGGAATCTTACCTTGAAGCGATGAACCTTGGGGCTTTTGAATATTTGAACAAGCCGGTTCGTTTCGAAGAGTTGAAAGCCGTCATGGACCGCATCTTTAATCGTAATTTGCGACAGGCAAATTAGCGGGGATTTACCCACAGACACAGGAGGTGGTTATGAAGAATTTTTCAACCATTCTGGTGGCGGTAGATTTTTCCGATAGTTCAGATAATGCGTTTCAATTAGCATTGTCAATGGCACAAAAGTTTACAGCACACTTGGTTATTCTGCATGTCATCAACGAGCCAATCGATCTGCGTGGGTTCTATGTACCACATATTTCTTATGAGAAGCTTGAGGAAGAGATCGTTGAAGGCGCTGAAAAAATGATGCAGAGTTTCTGTCGTTTACATCTGGATGATTTTTCCGATTTTGAAACCGCTATTGTTCCCGGGATGCCTTATGAGCAAATATTGCAGCAAGCTGATGACTCTGGTGCTGATCTGATCGTCCTCGGAACTCATGGTCGGACCGGGTTAGATCATGTGTTATTTGGAAGCACCGCGGAGAAAGTGGTTCGCAAGTCGAAATTCCCGGTTTTAACGGTTCGCTTGGATGAAGACGATTGATGATTGTTTGAATGATATTGAAACTAAAAAACAGCCGTAAAGGCTGTTTTTTAGTTTCAGACACTATTGTCAAAGAATGCTAGCAAGAGTATCCTGCCAGATCTTAGTATTTATCTGCACTTATATGGAAGTCGAAGATGCCTACGAATCAGAGTCGTTTTGCCGGTCAGAAAGTCCTTCTTGTCGATGACGAAGAAGTCATACTCGAGTTAACAGCACTGCTGTTGCGAAAACGCGGGTTTGAGGTTTTGCTGGCCAGAAACGGCGAAGAGTGTGTTCGTATTGTAGCTGAGCATCAGCCAGCGTTAGTATTGCTCGATTACATGATGCCTGTCATGAATGGTCTCGATGCTCTTAAGCAGATTAAAATAAATTTCCCGGATACATATGTCATCGTGTTTACTGGAAAGGGGAGTGAAGAGGTCGCTGTGCAGTTGATGAAGGCAGGTGCCAGTGATTATCTGCAGAAACCCTTTTCCAACAAGAACCTTCAGGATCGAATTGATTCGGTTCTCGCGATTCGAAAAGTGGAACTTGAGAATCATGAGTTGTTGCAAGAGAGGGAATTTCTCCAGCGTGAAATTGAAGAATGGAACCACGAACTGGAGCAGCGCGTCGTTATCAAAAGTCGCGAACTGGAAATGGCTCACAAAGAGATTATTCAATCGGAAAAACTTGCTACCTTAGGCCACATCTCAGCAGGGATGGCTCACGAAATTCGTAATCCACTGAATTCTATCAATCTTTTTGCTCAGATACTGCAATCAGCGCCAGAACTTGATGCAGAACACCGGAATTATGTCGACAAGATCACTCAGGAAGTTGAGCGTATCGATAATATTCTGTTGCAGATGTTGGCAGCCAGTAAGGGTGAAGGTAAACAGCGGACGCGTGTCGATTTAGTGAAAATTATCAATAAGGTGTTGAGCGATGTCAGAGTGCAATTAGACGCCCAGAAAATAACAGTCGACAGCTCGCTGGAGGGTGCAGCGTCGACGATTGAAGCCGATCCGCTCGAGATGGAACAGATTTTCACCAATCTAATTATTAATGCTTTGTTTGAGATGCCTGAAGGGGGGCAGCTGGGTGTTGTCTTGACGAGTGACGCAGAAAAACTGTGCATTAAGATTTCTGATACGGGACAAGGGATTCCGGACGATAATTTGCCGCGAATATTCG
>CALZLE010000357.1 GCA_945788205.1 uncultured Desulfuromonadales bacterium | reverse complement strand
ATCATTTCCTATGAGGAGGAAAACCATGAAAATTTTCAATGCCACAGCAAAAGCAATTCTATTCTTCGCAGTTCTTTCGATGCTGGCCATGCCAGCTGTTGCTGGTGATAAGCTGCAGACTGGCGCGTCCAAGGGGGATGTGAAAAAACACAAAAAAACCTTCCAGACTCCCTGTACTGGCAGCTGCGCTGATAACAGTGCTCGGAATTTGAAAAATCGGTAAAATAAAGCATCGATGCAAAAAAAACGGGTCTTCGGAATTTAGCGTGGAAAAAACATTCTTGAGTTAATATTAAAATCAGACGCAATGTTGAAAAAACTCAATCACTCGAAAATGTCCGAATGTGGAATTGCAATATATGAGTCGCCTTTCCCTCTCTCGGGATAAATATAAGCCCCAACCTGGAATAGGAAGGGGCTTAAAGCTTATCGGGTATGGGATACTGTTGGAATCCCCTTATGGGCATAAATTCAGTATTTGCCAAAATCTTTGTCAGCTAGCTCTATTCGATGTTTTTGCTGTGGCGACCTTGACTGCTCTTGCTCAACTTGCTTCCAACTTATGTTTGCTTGTGCTTTTTGTTTAGTAGGAGTTATCGCGGTCTGAGTGCCCTGTCGCTGTTCTAAGGTAAAGCGCATCAGCATCTGGTGTAATTGATCGGCCTGACCGGTAAGCTCCTCTGCTGCAGATGCGCTTTCTTCTGCAATACCCGTGTTCTGTTGTGTCACCTGATCGATCTGGGTCACACCGTGATTGATTTGACCAACCCCTTGGGCCTGCTGTTTGCTCGCTGCGGCGATTTCAGCGACTAGATCGGTCACCTTTCCTATCCCATTTACTACTCCATCAAGGGCAGTTGCTGTCTCGTTGGCAATAACGCTGCCGTTTGCAGTTTTTTCGACTGAGGCTTCGATCAGGTCAGCCGTTTCTGATGCCGCCTTTGCGCTACGGGCGGCCAAATTACGTACCTCTTCAGCAACCACAGCAAAACCTTTGCCATGTTGACCAGCGCGGGCCGCTTCGACGGCAGCATTTAGTGCAAGGAGATTTGTTTGGAAAGCAATCTCATCGATACTTTTGATGATTTTGGAGATATTTTGACCAGATTCGTTGATTGCGTTCATTGCCGCAACCATTTCTGCCATTTTGTGGCTGCCGTTCTGTGCAGAACTCTGGACTTCTGTCGCCAAACAGTTAGCTTGGGTGGCATTTTCAGCATTTGTTGTGGTCTGGGAGGACAGCTCGTTGAGGGATGCGGAAATCTCTTCAAGGCTGCTGGCCTGCTCTGTTGCACCTTGTGACAGGGTCTGGCTGGAATCGGAGATCTGATTGCTGCCGGAGGCGATCTGCTCTCCTGCAATCTGGATCTGTGCCATTACTTCATTGAGTGCAGCGTTGGCCTTGGCCAATGGCTGGCGAATAACCCCGGTCGCCTTGAAGGTGAAGTTGCCGGCGGCAATATTTTCAAATGCACTGATAACTTCATCGCGCAGGTTATCGGCAAACTTATCCATCGATTGCGCCATAATCCCAACTTCATCGGTACTAGTCATATTCAGTCGCTGTTCAAGGTTTCCTTGCTCTAAAGCCTGTATCATTTCAACTGTTTTTTTCAACGGAGTAGCAATGGAACGGACGAGCAACAGCCCAACTGACAAAATCAGCAGAGCAACAACCAAGCAGATAGCGATGACGCCTGTTTGTAGCGCTTCGGCCATCGTCTGTAAGCCGGTTAATGCGGTTCGTAGTTCACCGGTCTGTTGATCGACAAAAGGGACCAGCGCCCGCGACAAATCTTCCGCAGCCTGATCGAAATTAGCCATTTCCCTATTTCCAGCGGCTGGTCCACCGGATATGTAGGCCTTTGCCATGGTCTGTCCGACATTATAATAGTCTTCTATGCGGGTGCGTAACTGTTTAACGGCTTGCAAGCCGGCGCTATCACCTTCCCGCTGATACATCTCTTCAAATTGCTGCAATCCTTTCAAAAATGACTTATAGCTTGCTTCAGCTTCGCTGAAACCATCATCCAGGCCGTCCTGTGCCCGGGTCGCTGAAATATCTGTTAACCACTGCTGAACCTGAATGACATCGCGGGACATCTGTTGTGCCAATTGGGCAAACGGTTGGCTCTCTGTCAGGATCAAATAGCTGTCTTGGTAAACGCTGTTACTAAAACGATAAGTCCAAGTGCCAAAAGAAATGACCAAAAACAGCAGGACCAAAAAACTCAAAGCTATTTTCTTGGCAATCGACAAGTTACGTAACCAATTCATATAATTCGTCCTTTAGCGGTATTGTGGTAGTTTGCTCTATCAGAAAACTGGAGCGAACTGTGGCATAGCCATATAGCCGTAGACTCTTTAATATTCGACTTGATGAAACAGAAAAATACCCATCTTTCAAGCCAGTAATTAGTAAGCACTAACACATGGCGGCGACTTTACAATGTTTTATTTGGCTCGCCTAATCTGCCAAGAGGGGGAGAATTGTAAGTATTTGGGTTGGTATCTCAAATATATGAAAACCCAAAATATCATAAACAGGAGTACCGGGCTTAGCACTTGATCTGTCACTATAAATCTTTACAAACTAAAACGCGTTGTCATCCTGGTAATTTGTTCTCCGTCTTAGTCTTCAAAAAACCATCTTCCAGTAGTCTGGACAATGTTGGAAGATGTGCACCAGAGTCTCTTCGAGGGGCATGTCTACGAACTCCCTGCGTTTGCGTGGTTTTCGTCTTGCTTGATATCTGTCAGGTTAGAAAAGTAATTTCTGGCCTCTATGTATTGGCCTGTGGAAGGGTCAAAAACTGTTGGGATAAGATTGATTTTCATAGTCCCCACGGATATGATTTCAACAGTATGTTCCGAAGACCCAATAAAACAAAAGGCCGAGCGAATTAATCGCTCGGCCTTCATAGCTCGAACCCGCCGCACAAATGCGATTCTCATTCTCAGGACATTTGAATGTGGATTAAGCTTCTTTCTCAGTTGTTGACTTGCTGTGCCTCCTAATGAATACTTATCTCCTTCCAAGGAGGCTGCCATGAAACACATGCAATCGATCACCCTTGCCCTGTTCTTTCTTGCCATTCTGATTTTCGGTTTTGCCCAGCAAACCCTGACTGCTGGTTTCTCCTCTGCCGGGCATTCTTTTTTCGATTTTTTTCAAATCGATCAGGATCCGGGGCGAGCACAGACAATTGAGGCGGCTGAACTGGAGCGGCAGTGTAACCTCGATTGCGCTAATCGGTAAGCTGAGAGTATTCTCACATGCCGTCACTTCCTATCCTGCGGACTAAACTTCTTCCTCCGCTGAATGATGGACTGATTTCACGGGCGAAGTGCGGACAAATTGGTCAGGACATTCTCAAGTATCGATTAACCACTGTCACGGCCGGTCCCGGTTATGGCAAATCGAGCCTGATCGGCCAGGCACTTTCTCTTCTTGACGTTAATTCGGTATTTCTGCGACTGAATGAAACTGAACGCGATCTGGCTGTTTTTCTGAGCTATCTGTGTATCGGCATCCGCGAGCAAAATTCTGCCTTCGATTTTCAGTTACCAGAAAACCTATTTGATCTTCTGTCCGATGTGACAAGCCGGACCGAACTGCTGAATAATTTACTCCATGGGTTGGAGGTGGTTTCAGCTGCCGGTCTGGTTATCGTCCTTGACGATTTTCACACTGTGCAGGATAACGCAGAATTCAGAGATGCTTTGTCGCTGCTGCTGCGCGATGCACCCCCAGGGCTCCGGTTTGTTTTTATCAGTCGAACGCCGATTCTGTTGCCTCTTGCCCGGATGCGGGTTGCCCGCCAGCTCAAAGAGTTGGACCAGTCAGACCTGATTTTTTCTCCAACCGAGACCTGTGAGTTTTTCGCCAATCAGTTCTCACTGCCACTTGAAAATGAGCAGATTGAGTGGCTCTCACTGACATACCAAGGCTGGGTGGCCGGGCTGATCCTGCTTGCTCAGACTTTGGAGGGGCAAAAAGCTGAAGAACTAAAAAACGTTCTAGCACCTGCCAGCTCTTTCCCCCGGTCGATCTATGAGTACTTCCACGAACAGGTCTATCAATCACTGGCTGCTGCGCTGGAGGATTTTCTCCTGAAAACGGCACTGCTTAACAGCCTGGATGTTGATTTCTGCACGGAGTTGACAGTTTGTCGTGACAGCAAAAAGATTCTGCAGTCGCTGTGCAAACAGGGGCTATTCGTCGAAAAACAGTTTGGGACAGACAGCTACCGCTATCATCCGTT
>CALZLE010000356.1 GCA_945788205.1 uncultured Desulfuromonadales bacterium | reverse complement strand
TTTCCAGGTTGGCGTACGAACTGTCCTTGCTGCTGCACGTCATTGCTCTCTTGTAAGGTGAAATGTGCGAGCAGCTGATTCAGGCGAGCTGCCTGGGCGGAGAGTTCTTCACTGGTCGCGGCACTTTCTTCTGAGCTTGCCGTATTGGTCTGAATGACCTGATCGATCTGGCCGAGACCGGTGTTGACCTCAGCAATTCCGGTGGCCTGTTCTTTGCTGGCGGTGGTTATTTCCGCAACCAGATCAGAGACTTTGGTAATACCATCGACTATCTCTGCCAGGGACTTAGCGGTTTCGTCGGCGATTTGAACACCGTTTTCTGTTTTTGTTACCGAGCCCTGAATCAGGGCCGTTGTCTCGCTCGCAGCCTTGGCGCTACGAGCTGCGAGATTGCGAACCTCTTCGGCAACCACGGCAAAACCTTTACCGTGTTGTCCGGCTCGCGCCGCTTCGACGGCAGCATTGAGGGCCAGAAGGTTGGTTTGGAAGGCAATCTCATCAATCGCTTTGATGATTTTGCTGATCCCTTGTCCCGACTCCTTGATCTCGACCATGGCGTTGACCATTTGCTGCATCTTACGATTGCCTGACTCTGCGGTCTGCTTTGCCGTGGATGAGAGGCCATCGGCCTGTTCTGCATTGTCCGCGCTGAGCTGGATCTGGCTGGCCATCTCATTCATCGAGGCACTGATCTCTTCCAGCGATGCTGCAGAAGTGGTGGCGCCATGGGAAAGTTGCTGAGCACTGTCGGCGACCTGCTCGCTGCCACTGGCGATCTGGACGCTGGCGCTGCGAACTTCGTTCATGGTGTTGCTCAGTTTGTCTGCCGTTTGCTTCAGGGCTGTGCGAACGATATCCTGATCATCTTTGGGGGTAACAGTTATGTCAAAGTTGCCATTGGCAAACGCCAGTATGGCATCCACAACTTCATGCTCAAGTTCATCAGCAAACTCATTTAGGCCACGTGCCATAACGCCGAACTCATCTCCGCGATTGCCGAGATTGAGCCGCGCAGAAACCCGACCTTCGCGTAATGAATGCGCCATTTCAACTGTTGCTTTGAGTGGATTGGTAATGCTGAAGGCGAAGATACCAAAGAAGATCCCGACAATGATGATGGTTATTATAAAAGCAATCAGCAGACTTATGGCCGCTTGAGCTGACGTAGCATGCAGGTCGCTCTTGATGCTTGCCATTTCGGTATCGGCAGCCAGCAGTGCTGATTCTAAAGAGTCTTTTGCTGCGGCAACTTCGGCCAGGCTGTTGCCTGCCAGTTCTTCAATGTTTTTGGAGATGAAATAGTACATTCTCGATAGCGAAAGAGCGATTTCCCCCTGCCGGACCTTAAATGCTTTCCTGTCACCTTTGATCGCATAGAGGTCGGGGAGCTCAAATTCCAGCAGTGTAGCAACGTCTACAAAGTTGTTGACGGTGACTTTTCCGATACTGTTTTTCGTTCCCTCAACTAAACGGTCACTGCCTGGAACCTGGTAGATCATTTCTGAATCCTTAACCAGCTTCTGGGCTTCGAGCATGATCTGTTTTTCAGATAGCCCCTTGTTGGGGCCTGAAATAACCATATCCATCAGCTCGATCATGCGGCGGTTCAGGTTGCCGAGTGCACGGGCCGCTCCTTCGCTGTTGAGCGCCTGGTCATAACTGCTGACGAGGTTGCTGCGGATGGCATTGTTTCTTTCCAGTGCCTGCTCCGCCGTCTGGTCGATGCTTCTCGTCGACCAGTAGCCGATGCTGCCGAGGGCGAGCATGCCGATCAGACCCAAGGCTGCAATCAGTCCCATTTTGTGGAAAATTTTCAATTGAAATTTGCTCTCTGAGAGTTCTGCCACTTTGATGACTCCTTAGTGCCTTCAGGTCCCCGCTCATTTTATTTCTTAATAGTGGCTAAGACTAGCAGGATGATGTGAGTAATGCAATCAAAACAATCTAATGTTGCGCATAAATTACTATTTTTGTCTTTATTGCACAAGTGGCTGAGTTAAAAGCGTAATTTCGAAATAAATTGTTTACTTTTTTGCTCGGGTTAGCGGCGCAGGTTAGCGGTTATGGCCTCGACTAATATAGTCGGGGTTAGATTGATTTCAGCTGTCAGGTTGGTATTGGGACGGCAGGATTTGACTTGTACTAAATAGAGCAGCAGCGGTGAGAGTTGCTGCAGTTTTTGCGCGGTTTGTAAAAGCTCCGGCAGGCTGATGTCGTGGCCACTCTGCTTCGCTGCCGGTGGCAAGAGGTGTAGATCTGCGTTGGTTACCGTTCTGACGCGCCCTGGCGGGGCAGAAAAATCGGCGGCATCGACAATGATCAGCTTCCGACAGCCAGAAAGGAGTGGCAGCAACTTGAGCCCGCCACAACCGCCGTCGATCAGCTCTACAGATTTCGGTAATTCTTGCTGGTGCAGTAATTCGATGACTTTAATCCCGACACCGTCATCGCCCATCAGCGGATTTCCAACCCCGATAATTCTGATCAGGTCGGTGGCCATTTTTTCAAACCAGATCGATTTTTATCAGGTGTGTTGAACAGCTCAGACAGGGGTCGTAGGCGCGGATCAACATTTCCAAGTTTTTTCGCAGCTGCTCCTCCGGTTGCTCGAGCAGCTCAGGTAAAAGCAGTTGCAGGTCTGTTTCAATCGCGGCGAGATTCTGAGCAGTGGGAATGATGCAGTTCGCAGTTTCCAGGCGTCCCTGTTTGTCGTACTGATAATTGTGAAACAGCAGCCCACGTGGCGCTTCAACCGTGGCGGTGCCGCAACCACCTTCGGCAGGCGTCTCTTTTGCAAGTACCTGATTCATGCCGGTCAGGAGGAGTTCGTCTATTGTGTGCAGCGCTTCTTCTGTGTAATGGATGACTTCGACCAGCCGGGCCTTGAGATTTTCAAACGGATTGAGTCCGGCTGGATTCAGATTTAAGGCTGAGCAGACCCGCACTGCCATCGGTGACAGCTGCTGGTGGCCATTGCGCACCCGCGCCTGTGGACCGACCATGTAGCTGCCCCGTTCAGTCCGGGCGAGTTTGGCCGTTGAATTGGGGGAAATATACTCTTCAATTTTGCTGCGATATTCATCGGCCTGATAATTGTCGCCGCTGCTGGTGAGCAACCTGTTGCCGTGCAATGGGTAGTGGCCCTCTGGCGCGATGCAGAGCGCTTCGCGTTGACGACTAAATTCCGGGTAGTCGAACGCAGAAAACAGCTCGACGGTCGCTTCCAGGTCGGGCAGGGTGGCCACCAACTCTTGGCGTAGTTTTTTCAGTTCGCCAGCCTCCGGTCTGGCAGAGAACCCACCGATGCAGGTTGTGACCGGGTGAATCGGGCGCCCACCGACCACTTCACAGATCCGGTTCGCGGTTCGCTTTAAACGTAGTGCCCGGGCAATTAGCTCCTGTTTTTCATCCAACAAATGGAACAGGCTGGGAACACCCAAATAGTCAGGCAGGGCCATGAAGTAAAGTTGCAGCAGATGGCTTTGGGCGATTTCTCCGTAGCTGAGCAGGCGGCGTAACAGCTGTGCCTGAGGCGGCACCTCAATCTGTAGTGCATTTTCTGTGGTCATCAGCGAGGCGAGAGTGTGCGAAATAGAACAGACCCCGCAGACCCGTGCGACGATAGTCGACACATCGGTGTAATGTCGACCCTGCAACATCGCCTCAAAAAAGCGTGGTGTTTCCACCACCTGCAGCTGACAGCTGGTGACCTTGCCGGCCTCCCGGTCGACAACCAGATGCGCGTGTCCTTCAATGCGGGTCAGATAATCGAGCTCAATTTTCATGACGACTTCTCGTTGACATTGAAGGTGCGATACTGGTCGAGAATTTCTTCTACACTTAGACCATGCTGTTCAAGGATCTGGTGATAGGGTGACGTACGTGGATTATCGATCAGGCCGCGGCAGCCGCGGCAGTGTCCGCCGCCATCAATGCAGATCGCCTGGCAGCCAGCACGGGTGATCGGGCCCAGACAGACTTGGCCGTAATCGAAACTACAGGGATATTCAGCCAGCTTGCACTCGACGCAAACGGCAAAGCTGGGCAGTTCCGGGTGTTGCTTTAAAAGCAGGGCCTGCAGGATGGCGAGAAATTCATGGCCATCGATCGGGCAGCCGGGGACCCGGTAATCAACCTCAACGACCGCTGATAGCGCCTGCGGGGTTTCGGTGTAAAGGTGTGGTAAATCAGAGCCGTAAACCTGTTGGCGCAGCACTTCCGGTGTGCGGTCGCTGCCTAAAGCGTTAACGCCACCGTTGTCGGCGCAGGACCCGAGGGCAACCAGAAATTTACTCCGCTGGCGAATCCGTTGTAGCCGCTCCCGGTCACCGGGCCGGCAGATGCTTCCTTCGACAAAAGCGATCTCGATTTGCTCTGCAGTGCCGCTCATCAATTCACGGAATTCGACGATCTCGACTAACTGCAGTATCTGCAGCAGCTCTTCTTCCAGGTTCATCACCGTCAACTGACAGCCTTCGCAGCCAGCGAAATCGAAAAAGCCGATCTTCATTTTCATCGTTCGATCGCCTCACCGAGATGTTTGATACTGCTGTAGGGGAAGATCGGACCGCATTCGCAGACGCAGATATTATTGATCCGGCATTTCCCGCATTTGCCGAGGCCGCACTTCATGTGGCGTTCCAGGTTCAGGTAGACATTTTCTTCTGTCAGGCCCATGCGGAACAGCAACGGGTTAACCTGCCGGTACATTTCTGGGGGCCCTGAAATGGCTGCGATAGTCCGCTGCGGATCGATATCGAGGTCTTTAAACAGGTGATTGACATCGAGCGCAGGAATCCCCCAAAAATTC
>CALZLE010000355.1 GCA_945788205.1 uncultured Desulfuromonadales bacterium | reverse complement strand
TCAATTTTGTCGCTGGCCGCCCCTCAATTATACGGATTTTTTCCTGACCATCCGCACCAATGAACGCCAGCTCGCTGTAGAGCAGGACCTTTTCTCGCACTTCAATCGGTTTTTCGTTAGTACCACGCCGATACCAGAGCATCTGCTGGTGGTTCCAGTTAAAATCGAGATATTCCTTTTCAACAATCGGGAGCGAAGCAAGGTCGTGTAAATCACCCTCAACCGCGTGCAAAAAATCACTGACTTGGCGGGCAACCATTTCCGCCCTCAATTCCAGAGCTTCAGCCGCTTGGGTGTCGAGAGCTTCAGTTATTCGCTGACGCAACAAGTCCTCAACCAAGCGCAAACTGTGATGCGAGTTGATTAATAAAAGAACCAGCGGAAGCAGGGACAGAAGCAGAAAGGCGCCAAGCACCTTTTTATGCAGATTAATTTTGAACATGGTCGGATTATAGCGAAAAGCCATGAGAAGGCATAGCGGACAAAAAAGAGGGGCTCCGCAGAACCCCTCTTGAATTAAACAATGAAATGATAACCGAATTTCTATTTATTGCGAGTCACAACGTAATCGGCAAGATCAAAGAGTGCCTGTTTTGCTTCACAATCGGGAAACAGCTCAAGCTGCCGTTTGGCCAACTCAATCCGATCTGCAGCTCTCTGGCGTGTGTAATCGATACCACCATGGCGATCGATAAGCTCGCAGATATAATCCAGGTCTTCCGTGCTCAACTCTTCCGCTTCAACAATCCGGGAAATCTCTTCTTTTTCCTCCGCGGAAGATTTAGCAAAAGCACAAATCAGCGGCAGGGTCATTTTCCCTTCATACAGGTCATGGCCACGTTCTTTGCCGAAATCAGCTTCGTCTGCGACATAATCGAGAGCATCATCCATCAGCTGGAAAGCGATACCGATCTCCAGTCCGAACTCACGCAGCGCAAGTTCTTTCTGCTCGTCAACGCCGGCCAGTACCCCGCCAACCTGGCAAGCTGCGGCAATCAGAATTGCAGTTTTATCGCGCACGACCTGTAGGTATCGCGGTTCGTCGACTTCCAGATCGCAGGTATTGATCAGCTGTAGGATTTCTCCCTCAGCGAGTTGAGTTGTCGTATCCGAGAGAATCTTCAGGATTTTCAGACTTTCGCTGTTCACCATAACTGAAAAAGATTTGGCAAACAAGAAGTCGCCGACCAATACTGAGGCCTGATTTCCCCAGACCGAATTCGCAGAACGGTTACCACGGCGCAGATCAGCACTATCAACGACATCATCATGCAGCAATGTTGCCGTATGGATAAATTCGACAACACTGGCCAGCTCGACATGTTTTTCGCCCTGATAATTACAGAGGCGAGCCGACAGCAGCAGCAACATCGGACGAATCCGCTTACCGCCACTGGAGAGGATATATTCCCCGACCTGACTGACCAATTGCACATCTGAAGACAGATTCGTTTTAATCTGCCCTTCAACTGCGCTCATTTCATCTTTTAACAGTTCAACAACTGTATCCATAACAAATCAAAATCCTTGGGCGACACAAAAAAGGGAGATGATAAGCACAAAACGCACATTTCAAAACTTACATCGGCAACGGTCAGGTTCGATAATCGGGTCATTCTAAAAACCACGCCGATTGATGTCAAAACCTTTTTCCAATAATCGATATTTAGATTTTCTCTCGATTCCGCAATGGCAAAGAAACTGACACCAAAGCGCCGCCATGTGGTGAGTCCGCGGCAGATATTTCGCCACCATGCTCTGCGACCAACTTTCGACAAATCGACAGTCCCAAGCCTGTGCCCTCTCCGCCGCCCTTGGTGGTAAAAAAGGGCTCAAAAAACTTCTCCGGATTGTTCTCTGTAAATCCAGGCCCATCGTCGTGGATCTCAACAATCAAGCGTGACTTCGATTCGCGCAACTTAACCCAGATTTCACCGCTGCCCCTTAATGCCTGTGCCGCATTGAGTAACAGATTCATCAGAACTTGGCGAATGCGATCGCTATCAGCCCAAACTTCGGAATCCATATCGACAGCAGGCAAATGAACAGCAATCTGCTGAAATATTTTTTGCGGGCGCAACGAATCGACCGTTTCCTGGATCAACTGCTGAAGCGCAACGGGTTCGCGCTGTGGTTCACCACTACGAGCCAGACCGAGCAAGCCACCGGTAATTTTTTTGCAGCGATGACACTCATCAACAATCGCTTGTAAATCTTCGCCGCGCGGATCGTTTGCTGGACAATCTTCTAACATCAGCTGCGCATAACCGAGGATAATCCCGATCGGATTGTCAATTTCGTGCGATACCCCGGCAGCGACCTGACCAACTGCCGCCAGACGTTCGGTGCGCAGCAACCGCTCCTGAATCGACCGCAATTCATCGTTTGCCCTTTGCAGCTGGCTGTTCTTCGCATGAAGTTCCGCTTGATTTGCAGACAAACTGGCAGCCATTTCGTTGAATGCAGCACCCAACTGAGCGAGCTCATCAGAACCTCTCGTTGGAATACTGGTTTCCAATTTGCCGCTCGATATCGCACGAACTCCGCCAATCAGACGGTGTATCGGCATGGTAAATCGCTTGGCGACCAGTGCAACCAACAGCAAAGAACATCCGGCAGCAATCAAAGCAATCAATAGAAAGGTCCGACGCATCTCCTGTAATTTTTGTTCGACAGATTGGAATGAAAACAGATAACGAACGTAGAGAACTTTTTGTCCGCTCGGACCGAATGCCGGGGCAAGGACTTCCAGAATGTTGCGACCATCGGTTGAAGTTAAAGTCTGTAGAGCCGGGTCAAAAACCGCCGCAAGGTTTTCCCTCGCGGAAAAGGTTTCTGGCAGGTCGACTGGCAGCAACGGGGGTAGATCGTAAAGCTCCCGGCCCGTTGGTGAAAAAATTGTAAATTTGATCAGGTCAGGATTGAAGCTGAGCAACCCCTGCAGTTGTTGTTGATGAGCAGGTCCGGTCGCTTGACTGAAATTGCCACGAAAGTGCTTCAGCAGCTCCGGAGTTGCAAAACGGGCGAAAGCCAATTGCTGTACATTGAGGTATTCGCGCCATTGCCTGGCCTGATTACGCTCTAAAACAGCAAAGGCAACAAGAAGTACTGCCAACAACAAAATGCTGGTGTAAAGAAATAGTTTTCGGCCCAAGGTTATTTTCATAATCACCTGAAATCATGAAGGATTCCCTATACTATTAACAGTAAAGCAACAGTGTCAAGAAAACTGCATTACTGAATTTTTCTATTTGACATATTCTTGCACTCACCATACAATCCTTACCGATTTTATCCCATTTGATTCAGCAATTGACATTTACTCAAAGTCCCATAAACTTACTCTGTTATTTTTGGTATTTATTACTCCCATCAGGAGGTGGTATGGAAAAACCGGCTTATAACACTGACATCGTCAGGGGGTTCGTCATCTGGAGCATCATCTGGGGCCTGGTTGCCGTTCTGGTCGGTGTCATTGTCTCAGTACAGATGACCAATCCGGAAATGAACTTCCCCCCTTACCTGACCTTCGGCAGACTCCGCCCGATTCATACCAATGCGGGGATTTACGGCTGGGGGGTTGGAACCATCTTCGCCATGTTCCTCTATATGGCGCAGCGGCTCTGCAAGACATCGATCTGGAGTCCGGGGCTGGCGAAGTTCCAGCTGTGGCTTTTCAATGCGACCATCATCGCCTCGGCGGTAACCCTGCTGATGGGCTTCACCACTTCCAAGGAATACCATGAGATGGAGTGGCCGATCGACCTGATGATCATCGTTCTCTGGGTGGTGTTTGCCATCAATATCATCATGACCATCATCAAGCGCAAAGAGGAGCAGATGTATATCTCCCTCTGGTACATGATGGCGGCAATTATTGGTGTCGCGATTCTGTTCGTCGTTAACTCGGCGGCCTTCCCGGTCTCGCTGTTTAAATCCTATTCAGCCTATGCGGGGACCAACGACGCCAACGTGCATTGGTGGTTCGCTCACAACGCGGTGGCAATGGCGCTGACCGCGCCGCCGCTGGCGATGTTCTACTATGTTCTGCCGAAATCGACTGGCGTACCGATCTACAGCCACCGGCTGTCGATTATCTCCTTCTGGTCGCTGATCTTCATGTATCTCTGGACCGGCGCTCATCACCTGCTCTGGACCCCGGTTCCCGACTGGATACAGACTCTGGCGATGGCCTTCTCGGTCATGCTGATCGCACCCTCCTGGGGCTCGGTCATCAACGGCTACCTGTCGATGAATGGCCAGTGGCACCAGATGCGAGAAAATTTCCTGGTCAAGTTCCTGATTATGGGCATCACCTTCTACGGGCTACAGACCCTGCAGGGGCCGATGCAGTCAATCCGGACTTTCTCCGCCTTCATTCACTATACCGACTGGGTGCCTGCTCACATTCACATGGGCACCATGGGCTGGGTCTCGATGATCGCATTCGCCAGCATCTATTACCTGGTACCGCGACTCTACGGCAAAGAGCTGTTCAGCATCCCGCTGGCCAACCTGCACTTCTGGCTGGTCCTGATCGGCCAGCTGATCTGGTCGATCAGTCTCTGGGTCGCCGGCGTCCTTCAGGCCGGCATGTGGAATGCCATGAACCCGGATGGCAGCCTCACCTACACCTTCATGGAAACGATGGTTGAGATGTATCCCTATTGGTGGGCGAGAACCATCGGCGGCTTGATCTTCTTCATCGGCGTGCTGGTCTTTATCTACAATATCTACATGACGGTGAAAAAGAGCGATGCCCCTTCACCGGCAATTGTCGAAGCTGAAGGGAGGGTTTAATCATGTTAGAAAAAAAACCTATTCTCTTTATGTTGCTGGCAACCGCCGCGATTCTGGTCGGCACCATCGTCACCACATTTATGCCTTTTATGTGGGTAAATACGGATGCAGATCGTATTGAAGGTGTCGTTCCTTACACCCCATTAGAGCAGGAAGGCCGAGACGTCTACATTCGTGAGGGCTGCAACAATTGTCACTCGCAAACCGTACGGCCGCTGGTTGCGGAAGTGCTACGTTACGGCCCTCACGAATGTAGACGTCTCGGCCTTCCTGC
>CALZLE010000354.1 GCA_945788205.1 uncultured Desulfuromonadales bacterium | reverse complement strand
CTTTTGTCACCGTTGTCGAAACCGGGCAAATCAGTCAGGCCGCACTGCAACTGGGGCAGAACCCCTCTAGCGTCAGTCGCACCCTGACCCGACTGGAAGAAAAGTTGGGCGTGACCCTGCTGACCCGCACCACCCGCCGACAGGAGTTGACCGAGGAGGGGTTGTTCTTTCTCGAACGGGCACGACTGATTCTGCGGGAGATGGAGGCGGCGGAGGACCAGCTATCTGAATGCAGCCAGCAACCAGCCGGGCGGCTGCGGATCGATACGGCATCTCCGTTTATGCTGCACTGCGTCCTGCCTTATGTCCCAGAGTTCACTAGACTTTATCCAGAGATTGAGTTGGAGCTAACGAGCAGTGAAGGGATTATTGATTTGCTTGAGCAGCGCACTGACGTCGCCCTGCGCATTGGTGAACTTTCCGATTCTTCTCTTTATGCCCGAACCCTGGGCACTTCTCGGCGCAGGGTTCTGGCAAGCCCTGATTACCTTGCAAGACATGGTGTCCCCAATAATCCTGAAGAATTGGAAGATCATAGAATTCTTGGCTTTACTCACCCGGTCAGCTTAAACCAGTGGCATCTTCAATCCAGTCGTGGCTCAACTTGGGTGACGAAACCCTGCCTGAAAGCATCAAGTGGCGAAACTTTGCGGCAGCTAGCGATAAGCGGGGAAGGCATCGTCTGTTTAGCTGACTTTATGACTTACAAGGATATTCAAACAGGTCAACTGGTGCAAATTTTGGAGGAGCAGACCATTCCTGAACGACAGCAGATTCATGCTGTTTATTATAAGCAGACCAATCTCGCTTCGCGCATCAGGGTGTTTATCGATTTTCTGGTGGAAAAACTACAGGGCGCGGAGGGACCATTGAAAGAATAGACAATGTAGAAATTTTATAGTTCCACCTCCCGGGGAAAACAGCCTTACGCATTTGGTTGTCATATATCCAAAGAAATTCAGGTGCTCGTTTCTGCGGCCGTCCCATAAGCCACCCCTTAAAACACGCGAATGGCCCATGATTACCAGATCATGGACCATTCTTACTTTGCTGCACTAATCGGACACATTTTGGCAGCGCTCTTTGTAGATTCGATAAACCGATGAACGGCTCAGCCCATAGAACTCTGCAAGATTCTTTTTGCTGACATCTGGGCTTTCATAATCTCGAATGAGTTGGGCGATTTCAGTTTCTGATAGCTTCTGTGGTGCTCCAAACTTAACTCCGTTAGCGATTGCCTTCTCGCGACCTTCCCTGGATCGCTCTTTTATGATTTCTCGCTCGAACTCACCAATCGATGTCAGGATATTGAACTGAAGCCGTCCATACATGGTTGTCGTGTCAATCCCCTGATCAAGAACGACGAGATCAACCTCTTTCTCCTGCAGGCGGGTGATAATCATAGCCATATCGACAACGGAGCGAGCCAGTCGATCTCGCTTGGTCACAACCAAAACATCATCATCCCGAACGAAATCCATTGCCTTCAAAAGTTCTGGCCGTGATGTTGTAGAAGATGCAGACGCTTTTTCATAATAGACACGATCACAGTCTTCAAGTTTATCAAGCTGCATATCCAGTTTTTGCCCGGCACTACTGACTCTCGCGTAACCAACTCTCATCCCCATGGCTGCCTCCTTCAGAAAGAGAAACGTAACCCTTGCTGTGGGTGTTGAAAGTCGCTATAGTTATCATCTGATGATAACAAATAAAGAGAATGTTACTATTGAAAGCTTTTGAGCTTGAAACGCTGCTTAGTCTAAATGGTGAGATTTTCCCGATGGAGAATGGCTATTGGACCAAGTTCGAGGCATACCAAGTTGATCCGAGCGAGCAGATTCCGCACGGGATCAGTTACAGTCTGACTCTGCATGACAAAAACAACCGTCGGGTTGTTGGGTTTGACAATGCACACGCGATAAAACCTAAACGAAAAAAATTCGGCGGCCGTAAAGTGACCTGGGACCACAAGCACCAGTTAGAGAAAGTTTCCCCATACGAGTTTGAAACCGCAGGGCAACTTCTTGAGGACTTTTGGGAAGCTGTCGAAGGCTACTTAGGAGAAAATAATGCCTAAAAACGTGATTAAGATCGGGATCATATCCAAGGAAGACT
Organism: uncultured Desulfuromonadales bacterium; assembly: GCA_945788205.1. GTDB lineage: Bacteria > Desulfobacterota > Desulfuromonadia > Desulfuromonadales > Geopsychrobacteraceae > Malonomonas. The sequence continues at coordinate 3,374 of CALZLE010000354.1, read as the reverse complement.
ACAAACAGCGATCTATTGCCATTGCCAAAGGCAAATATCGGCCCAATGACAATGATCCAAAAATCTGGTTTGAATCCCTTCAGTCGATGGCCCAAGTTCTGAACAGTGAAAATCAGCGTTTGCTGCAATTGATCATGGATGAGCATCCACAGTCCCTGAAGGAACTGGAAGACCTCACTGGCAGATCATCCAGCAATCTATCCAGAACCCTTAAAACCATGGCCCGTTACGGAATCGTAGAGCTCGAAAAGAACAAACGTCGCATTGTTCCCAGGGTCAAAGCTTCTGACTTTCAGGTGGAGTTTGGCATAAAACGTCAAGTGCATTAATTGGCAGTTACGAATCGAGAATCTGCTCGCATATTAATAAAGAGGAGCCGCACTGATCATTGATCGTGCGGCTCTTTTACTGGAAGTGGCGATATTCAAGACGGACTCGACCAAGCCGACTTCAGCACCCATAACTCAATCTGGTGCAACTTCCGAGACGTTTTTGACCAGCTTTGCGCATTTATCGAACGATTTTGCAGGGGGTAAATTGTAGGGATTAGTAGTGGTAGCGACATTGAGCGATAGAAATAATGCCATCGGTATATTTGTAGACCAAGCGATGCTCTCGATCTATTCGTCGAGACCAATAACCGGACCAATTATGCTTCAATGGCTCAGGGTCTCCAATTCCTTCAAACGGTTGACGTTTTATATCTTTAATCAGCGCATTAATCCGCTTGAGAGTTTTCTTGTCTGTTTGTTGCCAGTACAAGTAGTCTTCCCAAGCCTTTTCAGCCCAAGATAAAATCATTCGTCAATCAGCTCATGCTGTGTACCTTTTCCGGCCTCCAACTCAGCAATTGAAGCATTCAACCTCTCTGCATTTTTAGGGCTTGCCATCAAATAAGCAGTTTCTTCATAGGCCTGAAAATCTTCAAGGCTGATAACTACGGCAGGCTTCCCATTTTGCCGTGTAATCAATATCGGTTTATGGTCATCATTTACCTTGTCCAGAGTGCTGGCAAGCTTGTTGCGGAATGCTGAATAGCTAATAGTATCCATAGTCCTTCTCCTCGCTTCAAGTACAAAACATTGTACCTGTACTTATACTTGTACGCAAGGGGTTTTGTGCAGACACTATCCTGGAAGTGGCGACTTACAGTAACCCCGATATACACAACTTCCTGCCCCATAAGAGGATGTGGAACAACTTCCGGGGCTAATTCGGCGGATTGGTATTTTCGGGCTGGAATTGCTTTCAATCATGTCTGACAAGTCGACACTCGCAGGAATTGCACCCAAACCTCTCGGCCGTAAAAGCCCCCGATTCGAAGATTAAGGCCTGAAAATTCATAATTAAAGATGTCTGCCAATCTAGTGGCTATTCAGTATGTCAGTTGAAAATCTGCCTTCCTGTCAGCTCAGCTACTTGTAGATTTGTCTGCGGTGACCTGCCTCTACGACCAGAATCCGCATAACGTTATCCTGAATTTCGCAGAGCACTCGGTAGTCTCCAATCCGATATCTCCACAGTTCCCCAAGGGGGCCGGATAGAGCTTTTCCACGAGTCCGTGGGTTTTCAAGGGGCGCTATTTTGTCATCCAGATAATCGAGAATACGCCTTGCGACCTGCCTGTCTAGTTTCCGAAGCTGGGTTTCCGCTGTTCTGGTGTATTCAATTGTCCAGGTCAAGGGATCTCCTCACCTCAGAGGAGGAAAGGATCTCCTCTTCGCCCTTGCGAACTCTTTCCAGGACATCGGCAGCCAGGTAGTAATCCTCAAGATCCTCCATCCCTCGGGTAATAAGTTCACGAAGATAAAATGCCTTGGTGCGGCCAGTCTGGGTTGCGAGGAAATTTAACCGCTCCTCCACTTCTGGATCTAAGCGTATAGATGTAGCCATGGAATACTCCTTTTGAATATCTGTATTCATTACATCCAGAGTATCACAAGGATTGTAAAAATGAAATAGTCATTAGTGTCGGGAACGTGATTTGGGACCAACGGCTGTCCGATAAGCCACCGCTTAAAACACGCGAATCGGCCACGGATACCATATTGTGGGCGATTCTTGCATTGGTGCATTAATCGGACGTTTCCACCTGTAGGTATCGGAAGATTAATCGTTGACTATCGCCTTCATTGGGCGTACGCTATTCCGTACAAATAGAGGAGTCAATTATGCCAACAATCACAGCGACCGAAGCAAGAAAGAGTCTCTATCGGCTGCTCGATGAAGTATCAGAGACGCATGAGCCGATACAGATTACGGGCAAGCGCGGTAATGCAATCTTGATTTCAGAAGACGACTGGAGGGCAGTCCAAGAGACGCTCTATCTCCACTCACTTCCTGGAATGAAAGAGTCGATCATAGAAGGGATGCAAGCACCCATCGACCAGTGTGACGAGGAGCTTGATTGGTGAGCTGGAAAATTGTTTACACCAAACAGGCCCAGAAGGATGCTAAAAAGTTAGCCGCATCAGGCATGAAACTGAAAGCCCAAAGGCTGCTCGGGATTATTGCTGAAAATCCATATCAGACCCCACCACCTTATGAAAAGCTTGTCGGTGACTTGGCTGGAGCCTATTCACGCCGAATCAATATTCAGCACCGACTTGTCTACCAGGTTTTGGTAGACATAAGAACACTCAAAGTGTTGCGAATGTGGACCCACTACGAATAGTGGATTCTGCAGCCTTTATGTCAAATTTACTGGAAGTGGCGACTTTCAGTAACGCTTGATTAGGGTTACCTCTAGCCGCATAAATCGATGCAGAACAACTTCTGGGATGCTTTCGGCGAGGCTAGGATTTCAGCCAAAAATCGGCCTGTCATCTGTCCAGCAAGTGTCCACTTATCATACATTGAACGAGGGTGACTTCAGACTGATCAGCCGTTTGTAGATGAAATCATATTCGACCGGAGTCAGATAGTAGATACTTTTAGTTATAGGCACTGCAATACTACCTGGAGATGATAGTAGGCATTTATGCTCTTTTACTGAAAGAACACAGCTCAAAGCTTTTCTGCGATTCGAGTTGCCAATTCGGACAGTTGCACTGAATTCTCCAAACCATCCAACAGACGTAGCGGAATACCCGTATAACCCGTTTGGGCTCCAGCCAATGCACCCGTCAACATGGCTCGGGCCTGGTTTTGGCCCCCACCGTTGACCGCATGCAATACGGCCGATTCAAAATCATCATGAAACCGGGCGGCCAGGTAATAGGCTGCCGGCAGCTGATGGTAGATGGCGCAAGGCATGCCGTAGACAATTGAAACCTTCCAGGCCGGTTCAATGCTGATTTCCGGATCGATTGCGGCGGCGGCCATGTATGACGGCGACAATAGCGCATCGGGTGAAGCAAAACGTCCGACACGCG
>CALZLE010000353.1 GCA_945788205.1 uncultured Desulfuromonadales bacterium | reverse complement strand
ATGGGCTACAGTTGCCATTTTCTATTCAAACCTGCCTGTTCTTATCCGGCCGTGGGGTGCCGGCGTTTTTGCTATGGGCAGCCTGTTGGTTCTGGTCGGCAAGTTCAGTACCAGACGGACACGACTCGGATTTTTGGCAGCGTTTGCCCTGGTGCTCACCTGGTGGCTGCTTATGCCGCCGAGCAATAACCGGGATTGGCAAGCCGATCTGGCGACTCTTGCCTGGGCCGATATTGCCGGAAACAAGATCACGATCCACAACATCCGCAATAACGATTACCGCACCGAGACTGACTTTACCGTCCATCACTACGACAAAACCTTTGATCTGTCCAAATTGAAGGGGGTCGACTTCTTCCTGGTCTATTGGGGCTCCCCGAATATAGCCCATACCATGATGAGCTTTGATTTCGAGGGCCAAGGCAGCGTCTGTTTCTCCATTGAGACCCGCAAGGAAAAAGGGGAGGATTATTCCACCACCAAAGGGTTTTTTCGCCAGTACGAGCTCATCTATGTCGTGGCTGATGAACGCGACCTGATCCGCCTGCGGACAAACTACCGCGAGCAAGGCAAGGGCGAGGATGTCTACCTCTACCGGCTGAATGCCAGCCCGGAGGTTGCCCGCAAGGTGTTTCTCAGTTACCTGGGGGAGGTCAACCGGCTCAAAGACCACCCCGAGTGGTACAACGCCCTGACCGGAAACTGCACTACCAGTATCCGTCGGCATACCATGCCCTACAACCCTGATGCCCGGCTTGACTGGAGGTTGGTCGTCAACGGCTACATCGACGAAATGCTCTATGAGAGGAAGACGATTGATACTAGCTTGCCGTTCGCAGAACTGAAAAAGCGGAGCTACATCAACCCCAAAGCCCAGGCTGCTGACAAGGCCCCGACCTTCTCGCAGTTGATTCGAGTGGGACTTCCCGGAACGGAGATGAAGTAATGATGCCGCGAATGATCCGTTTTAGCGCAGGTGCCGTGCTGCTGGTTTATCTGGTCTTTCTTGCCGGCTGCGCCGCCACTCCGGTCGGAGTCAACAAAGTCTCTCCGCGTGAATCATATCAGGGCGTCTATGCCAACCCATTGAATCCGGGAGTGCTCAGTGATCCGTCCAAGTTCGTGCTCAACCGCTATGACCTGCTGAAACAATTTGAAAAAGAGCCGGAGGCGGCTATCGCGGCTCTTCATGAAAAGGCACTCCATGATGACCGAGGGGATATCCTCTACACACTTGCAGAGTGTTCCTACCTTTACGGCAGCCAACTGATTGACAGCTACCAGAAAAAAAAACAGCAACTGGCCCCCGACTATTTTCTGCTTTCGGCACTCTATTCTTCTTATTTTGTCCAAGGAGAGCGCTCCAAACAACTTCTGAGCATATTTGACCCCCGTGCCAGCACCGCTGTTGATATATACAATTTCGGCCTGTGGCAAGCTTTTGCAACCGGTGATACCGAGGGTCTGGTCCTGAAATCGGCTGAGCGAAAACTTCCGACCGGCAGCATTTCCATCGCTCTTGATACCTCTCAGTTCCCCTGGGAAATGGAGGAGTTCGAGAAATTTCTGCCGGCTAACCAGTATGCGGTTCGCGGCGTATATGTGCGCAACCGGACGGCGGGTATCGGCCTTCCGCTGATCGCCATCCGCAAAAATTCCGGCAAGCGGATAGCTGGCGGGCAGGCGGCGGCGGTGACCGCCATACTTAGAGTTGAGGGTGGTCTGGCAGCTCTGAGCGCCGGTACGGCCCGCGCTGCCCTGGAGATTTACTCGACGCAGGATACCAGCACCGTATATACGAAGGATGGAACTGCGGTACCACTTGAAAGTGACCTTACCGCTCCAATGGCCTACATGCTTGAAGGCTCTAAATTATTTGATCTCGGCTTGATGTCCTTTCTGGGCAGAGAACCGAATAAAATCCCCGATGGCCTCTACATGACGGAGCCCTATCGTCCCGGAAAGGTCCCGGTCGTCTTCGTCCATGGCACGGCCAGCAACCCGGTCTGGTGGGTGGAGATGTTCAACACCTTGCGTTTTGATCCGCTGATCAGGGAGAAATACCAGTTCTGGTACTTCGTCTACAGCAGCAACAAGATTGTTGTCAGCTCCGCAGCCGAACTGCAGGACGCACTACGCAACAAGGTGGCGACCCTCGACCCACAACAAAAAGATCCGGCCCTGCAGCAGATGGTGGTGGTCGGCCACAGCCAGGGGGGCCTGTTGACCAAGTTGACTGTGGTTGATACCGGTGAAAACCTGGTGCGCGCGCTGACCGGAAAGGACCTTGAGGCGCTGGAGATGCCCGAAGAGAGCAAGGCCAGGGTACGTCGTCTGCTTGTCCTTAAGCCACTCCCCTTCGTAAAGGGGGTCATCTTCCTCAGCACCCCTCACCGGGGGAGCTTTCAGAGCAAATCGTGGAACAGGGGCCTGGTCCGGTGGTTGGTCAAACTGCCGGCCACTATGGTCAAGAACTCCCTGGAGTATTATGACTATATGACCGATGACGTAAAAAAACTGATGGGAGGGACAAAGACCTTCTTCACCAGTGCCGACGGCATGTCGCCGGGCAATCCGCTGCTCAAGGCCCTGGCGGAGATCCCGCTGGCACCCGGGGTGAGGGGACATTCGATCATCGCGGTCAAGACTGATGGTGACCCGAAGCTCGGCAATGACGGCGTCGTTGAATACAGCAGCGCCCACCTTGGCGGCATGGCGTCGGAACTGATTGTCCACAGCGACCATTCCAGCCAGTTGAACCCGCTGGCTATCGATGAGGTGCGCCGGATATTGATAGAAAGTCTGACTGTTTCTTCTCTAAGCAATTAAGTAGCTCATGACAGGCTCGCAACAAGGAAAATAAAAGATGGAAAAAAGAAACAGAATATCTATGTGGGGGCTGACAATCGGTCAGAAGGAGGTTGAACGTTTGAAGCACAGCACAGTTTATTCGACAAAATGAACGTATCTAGATTTTTTTCGGGCCTGGTGCTCGGAAAGGATTTCTATGATGTCGAACAATGAAAATAGAAGAATGAAAGCAGTATTCATCAGGAACTTGATTTATTTTTTGGTTGTCTGGGGGCTCTGGTGTCTGCCGGTGATCGTTCATGCGGCCGATGAAGGCTCAGGTGATACGACCGGTAAAGTGATGGAGCCGTCTGCGGTGCCGACCGATGGTAATGCGGCTGGACTGACGACAGCTGAGGCAGTCGAGCAGGCGGCCGAGAGACCGCGGAAAAGGCTGTCCAAAAAGTGACTGATCAGGCAAGCGAAGACGTTGCCGAGAGAGCCGCGGAGAAAGTTGTAGAAAAGGCTGTAGAGAAGGCCGTCGAGAAGGCGACCGGAAAAGCCGCCGCACAGGTGACCGAGAAGGCCGTCGAAAAAGCGGTGGAAAAGGCTGCTGTGAAAGCTGCCGAAGAGGCAACGGTCAAATCGGAGCAGATCGCCAAACGGCCGGATGAATGGCGGGGAGCGACCGCAACTGGCTACAGATTATTCCTTGCAGGAGTTTGTTTATGAGATTTTCAGCAATAAGAATCCTTGGCTTATTGATGCTGATAGCGTTCTCTCTGCTGTGCCGGGATCTGTGGGCTGCCCAGCAGGGCCCGGAAAGTCAACCTCCTTCCGCCCCCATAGAACAAACCGCCGAGGAACCGAACCTGTCCGAGATCATCCCCCTGTCAGCAAAATTGGCCACTCGGTTAGCGGAACTCGAAAAAAAAATACAGGGTTTGCCGGATTTAGCGCCCATCGAGAAGAAATACTCGGCCATCGGAATCTCAATTGATGAGGTTGCGCAGCAGTTCAAAGGGGTAAAAGATGCTCAAGAGGTTTACGCTCGCCATTTCACGCTCAAGCAGAGCCTCGTGAATGAGAAAGGACTGCTCGAAATAACAGGCAAGCCCCTTGCCGATGGTATCCTACGGCTGGACAGGTGGGACAGGGAGTGGCTGGATGAGAAGAAGCGTTGGCAAAACTGGCATTCCTCCCTGCTCAAAGAGCGCTCATCAGGTCAGCTTCGCTCCGCTTTTGAAAGGGCTCTTTTGACGATCAACAAGGCCCAGGACCTTGTTTCTCAACGCCTCGAGCCGCTGATGGCGCTGCAGGCAAGGGGCGCTGAAATCAAATCGAGAATTGACAGCCTCGATGCCGAAGTGACTACCCTGATT
>CALZLE010000352.1 GCA_945788205.1 uncultured Desulfuromonadales bacterium | reverse complement strand
TAAAAAGGCCTCCCTAAATGGCTGGCATGTTAATGTTGATTATTAGTCTGGTTATGCTCCCAAGCTGTACTTACTGTTGAAAACGGATACTTAGAGTTTTCAGGTGCTAACTATAAAGCGTAATAGAAAAATTAACCGGACGGAAAATGCGTCTGCTATAAATTGAAAAGCAAAACCAACCTCCGTTAGTCTCCCAGCAATAGCCCATCTACCCAAGTAGTCCCCGCAGTAATCCACATCTGCGCTGTTCGTCTACTGGTGTTTAGTTTCTCCGCCGTCCTACTCAAATTCTGCTGGTAGAAATAATAAAGCACCATCGCTTTGCCGATCTTCTTGTCCCGGTTGACTAGTTTTGTCACTGCCTTGTCGAGAAGGATTCCCTCTTCGTCGGTTATCGCTAAATCGTCCCTTGAGCTTGGTTGAGCAATTGACGAACAGGCAGGGTAGCCCTTGGCTGTTCCGTGGCCTACACGGGACCACAAGGCCCACTGAGCCAAAAGATATTCAGTCTCGTCTGTCATTGGCGATCTTTAGGTTCTTTTTGAGTTCTTCAATTGCAACCTCGCATAAATCTGGGGACATAGTACCTATTTCCTGAATAAATATTATGTGTATCTGTAAGTTTCCTCTGGTGACTACATAACAACCGAACTTTAAGGGGGCATAATACCCATTTTAAGAATCAGTATTATGTCCCCTGAATAACTTCCGTATCTTCCAGTTAATGGGTCGCTTTGTCACCCCAGATCTCTTTTAATCGTTGATCACGACCACATCCCCATCGGTAGGTTTTGTAGCGAAAACTGTTGTTTTTGTAGAAATCCTGATGGTAACTTTCGCTCCCCTTGATCGGGTAGAAGGTTGACGCAGCCAGTATGGGGGTGACTACGGTCTGGTCTGGAAACATTGCAACAACCTGCTTTTTCGAATCCTCGGCAATCTTCCTTTCTTCTTCATTGGCGACAAAAATGGCTGCTAAGTAACTGTGGCCTTTATCACAGAACTGTCCGCGATCATCAAAAGGATCGATATTTACCCAGTAGTGATCGAGCAGCTGATTGTAGCTCACCTGGCTCCGGTCGTAAGTGATTTCAACCGCTTCATAGTGTCCTTCATGGTTGCCGTTGTAAGTTGGGTCTTTCAGAGTCCCGCCGGTAAATCCGGAGATCACTTCGCTAACGCCCTCGAGTTTTTCAAAATCAGATTCCATGCACCAGAAACACCCTCCGGCCAGAATTGTTTTGTCTGCCAGAGCACTGGTGGCAAAAAAAAGTGCGAGGATTAAGAGGAAAAGAATCTGTTGGTATTTCATAAGGCCTCCTGATGTGTGGAGATAGGGCTGTTAAATTATTTGAACAACTGCGTGTATTCAGAATAGCCCTCTTTCTCTAAATCGGCGAGCGGGATGAAGCGCAGTGCTGCCGAATTCATGCAGTAGCGCAAACCGGTCGGGGCAGGGCCGTCATTAAAAACGTGGCCAAGGTGTGCATCGGCATCTTTACTTCGAACTTCGGTGCGAACGGAAAATAGCCCACGGTCTTCCTTCTCAACGATCTGGTCTGGGTTTAGCGGCTTGGTGAAGCTTGGCCATCCGGTCCCGGATTCATACTTGTCAGTTGAGCTGAAAAGCGGTGCGCCGGAGATGATGTCGACATAAATCCCCTGCTCGTGATTGTCCCAGTAGGTGTTTTTGAAAGGCGGCTCGGTGCCATCTTGCCGGGTGACCTTGTACTGCAGCGGGGTTAAACGAGTGCGGAGTTCTTTGTCGCTGGGAATAGAGCGTTTATTCATCATCATCACACCTTTCTTCATCTGCATATCGCTATCTTTCATCATCTCATCTGATTTCATCTTCATGTCGTCGTTTTTCATGGGTTGAGACATTTTCATATTATCGTTCTTGTCCATCTTTTCGACCATGCCACTGCTTTGTACCTGAACAAATCCGATCATCACTAGGGTCAAGCTGAGGATTGCTGTCGTCAGTGTTTTCATGATGTCCTCCATTATTTAATTCGGCCGTTAAGCTGATTTTGTTTCTTTTATGGTTGAAATATAGCAAAGCTGTTTAACGATTGATTTAAGAGGATGTAAAGATTAGATAAAGATTGGAGGTTTTTTCTGCAAAAAGAAAATCGGGGGGACGATAATACCTATAGTAATGTTCTTTAAAGCCAAATAATTTGGATCAGAAGGTCGGGAGTTCGAATCTTCCGCGGCGCGCCATTTAAAATCAAAGGCTTAACTCATTTATGGGTTAAGCCTTTTTTGTTTTGGATGGGAATAAGCAATAGATTTGGCAAGTTTTCCACCATTCTTTACAAAGTCTTTAAGGTTTCTTTATCTGGAGTTTATCAATACCGATTATAATCAATATAAAGATCTTATCGATGCCGAGGGCCACTTTATGAAACGCTTTGTCATGCTACTAGCTGTCTTGCTTCTGCTGTCATCTGGGGTCGTAGCGAATGAAAACCCGATCGAAGTCGGATCTGTAAACTGGGGGCGTGACCTGGCTCAGGCCCTTAAGCTGAGTGATGAAACGGGCCGACCCGTTTTTGTGCTATTTCAGGAAGTTCCCGGATGCAGTGGATGTCAGGATTTCGGCAGAACGGTCCTTACCAACCCGCAAATGGTCGAGGCGATTGAGAATGAATTCCTTCCTGTCCTTGTCTACAACAACAGGGGTGGAGAGGATCGCCGCCAGCTCGAGCGTTTTAACGAGCCGGCCTGGAATTACCAGGTCGTCAGGTTCCTCGATTCTGAGGGTCGCGACATTATCCCACGCAAGGATCGTGTCTGGACGGTCCGGCACCTGGCTTCACGCATGATTGAGACGTTGCGTGCGGTCGGCCGCCCGGTTCCGGATTCTCTCCGGGCGCTGGCCGAGGAAAGCCCATTAGGGCAGTAGAGGGGACGCGTAGCGAGGAATTTAGGGGGACATAATACTGATTATTAAAATCGGTATTATATCCCCCTAAAGTTTGCGGCACCAACCGAGGTCTTGATTTCACGCTTATGCCAGCAATACAGAGAACATCGACATGGTTCCGCCGTCGAAACCTTCGACCGGAAAGCTCAATTCATCCTCAGTTTTTTTCAAAGCAGCCAGATAAAGTAACGGCAGATAATGGTCCGGACTAGGGGCTGCTAATTGAGCGGCCTCTCCTTGGCCGAGATAATCGACCAGCTCGTCAGTTTTTCCGTCCAATAGCTTATTCCTGTTCCAGGCTTCAAATTCAACAGCCCAGCCGGGAGGTTCTTTTTGTGAATTGCGCCAGTCGAAACCGGGAAGATTGTGAACAATGTTGCCGCTGCCGACAATGAGGACCCCTTCGTTGCGCAAGGCTGTCAGTTTCTGCCCCAACCGATAATGCTCCTCAGGGGTTTTACGCATATCCAGGCTTAACTGAACAACCGGGACTCGGGCTTTTGGGTACAAGTGCCGAAGTACTGCCCAGGTTCCGTGATCCAGCCCCCACTGATAATCATAAACAAGTTTGTCCGGCAGCAGCAGGTCTGCAACTTTTTCTGCCAGTTCAGGATTGCCGGGGGCCGGATATTCTATCTGAAACAACTCCTCCGGAAAGCCATAGAAATCATGGATCGTCCTTGGCGTTGACATCGCTGTCACCCGCAACTCTGGAATGTACCAGTGAGCAGAAATCACCAGGATCGCTTTCAGTTGTGGCAACTTGTCACCGATCTCTGTCCAGCCACGGGAGTAGCGGTTATTACTCAGGGTCAACATCGGGCTGCCATGGCCGATAAACAGGGCCGGCATTGTTGAGTTGTTGGAGTTGTTCATAATCGCTCCTGTGAGCTGTATTTCTAAAATCGAATTAGCTTGCCTGCTTGATGAATTGGACATCTAGTTCGATCTGGATATCTTCCCCAACCAATACGCCGCCGGTTTCAAGAGCCGAATTCCAGGTCAAACCAAAGTCTTTGCGATTGATTTTTGTCACCGCCTGGGTTGCTCTGCGTAGATTCCCCCAAGGATCTTTCGCCTCGGCGGTCGGGCCACTGACGTTTAAAACCACCTCTTTGGTGACACCATGAAGAGTCAGGTCGCCGATCAGCTCAAATCGGTCGTTGCTGACATTTCTGACCTCTTTTGAAGAGAAGGTCAGGTTCGGATATTTGGCAACGTCGAGGAAGTCGGCACTGCGCAGGTGGTCATCTCTCTTCTGAATGCCGGTATCGATGCTGGTCGCAACGATGGTTATATCAACTTTTGATTGTGCCGGGTTGTTTTCGTCGATTGAGACCGTTCCCTGCAGATCACGGAAACTGCCGCGCACATCGGAAATCATCATATGTTTGACCTTAAAACTCACAGATGAGTGGGCAGGGTCGATGCTCCAGTTGGTCGTCGCGGCAAAGCTTGATGAGGTGAACAGCAAAGTTGCGATAATCGGGAGGGCAAATATTTTCATGTTCTTTTCCTTTCTTTGTCAGTTCGGTTTCGATTCGATAACGCTATGAAGTGTCCAAATCCTGTTTGTAACCACTTTACTGTTGTGTAAAACAAAGATAAACTCACGTTTATAAGATTAACTATCCCGAAAATAGGAACAATGATGGATCGTTTCAGAGAAATGGAAACTTTCATGGCGGTTGTTGATGCTGGAAGTTTTGTCGCTGCAGCAGAAAAACTGCGTATTTCTAAATCAGTGGCATCAAGAATTATCCAGGATTTGGAAGTTCGCTTAGGGGGGCGTTTGTTACACCGAACAACCCGCAAACTATCGCTCACCGATATCGGCCAAGCCTATTATCAACGCTGCAAACATATTCTTGAAGAATTGGAAGTGGCTGAAGGTGCGGTCGGTAAGGATCGCGAGGCGGTGATCGGTATATTGAAGGTCAGCGCCCCACTCACTTTTGGAACCATGTATTTGGCTCAGCACTGGGGCGAGTTTCTTAATCGGCACCCGTTGCTCGAACTCGATCTCACGCTGATAGACAGGCGGGTCGATCTGGTTGGCGAAGGATACGATCTGGCTATTCGGATTGCACCACAACAGGAAGATTCATCTCTGGTCGCCCGAAAACTGGCGAGTTCGCGAATGGTGATGTGCGCCGCTCCAGAGTACCTGGAAAAGTATGGTACACCGCAAACGCTGGAGGAGATAGCAAGGCATGAATTTATTGGCTACAGCTATATTCCAACCGGAGATGTCTGGAAATTCAAATCGGGCGGGTCAACAGAAGGTTTGAAGGTTAGCCCGCGCCTGCGGGTCAACAATGGCGATACCTGCCGCTCAGTGGCGATACAAGGCTTGGGAATTATCGTTCAGCCAAACTTTATCATTAGCGCTGACCTGACGGCAGGTCGTTTAGTTGAAATACTCCCCGAATGGCACACCGAAGAACGCGGTATTTATGCAGTTTATCCAACCCGCCAGCATCTCTCCGGAAAGGTGCGGGCCCTGGTCGATTATCTCGCAGCTAAATTCAAACAGGAAATATGGAACTCACAGATTGAGAGATAATCCCAGCCGACATGCGATTTTTAGGGGACATAATACCTATTCTAAAGTTCTTTAAAGCCAAATGATTTCGGATCAGAAGGTCGGGAGTTCGAATCTTCCGCGGCGCGCCATTTAAAATTAAGAGGTTACGGATATGTTCGTAACCTTTTTTTGTTATGGAGTTTCAATAAGCAATGGAAAATCGAATCGGTTTTACTAGACGCTCTCAAGCTCGACTGGAGAAAGGCCATCATTATAGCCAAAGAAGACGTGGTAGAGGATGTGGTTCGGCTGGCACTGACCGGAGGGGTAGATGTTGATTCGTTTCTGTCGCCGGGGATGCTGATGTGGCGAGGGAATTGGGAAAGGATGCTGTGATTTTATCCATCGTGCGGTTTCTGTGAGCAAAAAGCAGGCATGCTTGCGAGGTAAATTTCACAAAATTGTAGTAAAGCGCCATCTATGAGGCTGGCACAAAGCCTGCAAATGACAGTTCGTGAGCAAAGGCGCTCTTAACTCCGGTTAAACCTGGGAGGTAAGTGCGCCTTTTTTGTTTGGGTACGCAGCTTACAGCGACTGTTTGAACTGTATTCAGTCAATGCTGTAAAGAGCGTTTCGTAGGAAATGCCATGTCTTCACTGAACTATTGCAACCTGCCGCCTTGGGCGATCGCTTCGCGGATCTATAACCAGAATCCGCAACCGATTGAAATCCAGGGCGTCCGCTGTGCCGGGAAACCGCTGTTTGCGAAGTTGGAGACACTGGGCGACCCGTTGCAGCGCGGACAGATT
>CALZLE010000351.1 GCA_945788205.1 uncultured Desulfuromonadales bacterium | reverse complement strand
ATATTGTCGAGCATTTTTTCCAGCCGTTCGGTTTCCTGCTGGATCACCTCCGCGTATTTACGACCGGAACTCTGTTCATCGAGCGATTTGGTCAGGCGGCGGGCAAATCCGCCGACGGAAACCAGCGGGTTTTTTAGTTCATGGGCAATCGATGCAGACATCTCTCCGATGGTCGCCAGTTTTTCCTTCTGCAGCAGTTGTTCCTGGGTTTCACGCAGATTGCGGTGGGCTGTTTCAACTCTTTGCAGTAGTTGTGCGTTATCGAGAGCGATCCCGGCTTGCCCAGCAAACATTTCCAGAAATCGGAGCCGTTCAGCGTCGATTTCTTCTCCACTGTCATCGTTATCGACTGCCAGTACGCCGAGTGCTCGACCGCGACTGAGGAGCGGGATGGTCGCATGATGGCCTTTATGAAGTTTGCGACACAAAGGATCAACCAGCTCTGCTTCGGTTTGTTCTTTGGTGATCAGCATCGCTTTTTGCTCGCGGGCGGCAATGGCCAGACAGCTTTCACTTTCCTCGATAACCAGCCGCTGTTGCAGAACGTCGCGTGAAAAGGGCGCTTCGCGCTGAGCCCGTTGTACACCTTCAGGGATGTTCACCGCTGGGGCACCGACTGGCGGCAGACCCTCTGGTAGCAGCCAGCTGACACTTTCGCGGGTGACACCGAGGATGCCCTGCATGGTGCCGCTACGTTGGTTGACCATAAACAGCATGGCGCGATGGAAACCGCCACCATCGGGGGAGACCAGCAGCGATAATATCAAGTGAAACAGCTCATTCGGGGACAGAGTGCTGTGCAGCAGTTGAGTGATGCGATAGAGCAGTGATAGGTCCTGCAGTCGCCGGAAGTCAGAAGTTGACACCTGCCGCAAACGGGCCATGGTGACCAACTGCTCAAAGGCTTGAGAAATTTGAAAAGCACAGGTTTGAAAAAATTGCTGATGTTCCTGATCAAAGGGATCAGTGCCGTTTGCATCACCACCAAAAAAACTGAGGGTACCGAAATTTCGATCATGAACGCGCAGCGGTAATGCATATATCGAAACCGGGAAGTTTTTTCGCCTTCGTTCGGAAAGTGGTGACTGTAGCCGGTTCTGCCCTTGATGCAGGACCAGACTGCTCAGTTGACTGTCCTGTTGCAGCAGGAAAATTTTTAGGGCCGGATCGTTGGACGCGAAAGCAGAATAGCAGGGTTTCGGCGGCGGGTTGCCATAGAGCCGCGGACGGATAATGACACCAATTACATCGTTATGCTCAAGGAGAAGCTGGCTGGTGAGGGCGCACAGTGAGTGCAGACTGGTGGCCGAATTTAAGGCTTGCCCGAGTTTTGACAATAGCGTCAGTTGGGCGAGGCGACGATCGGTTGCTGGCATGGTTGCGTCCTGCCGGTGGATTGTTTATTCGTCAAATGAAAATCGGGAGCAGACAGCCTTGTCTACTCCCGAGTATTTGTGAGAAGTCGATCTGCTAGCCGATTTTTTCCTGCCGTTCTTCTTCGGTTTTGCACTCAATACAAAGCGTTGTCACTGGCCGTGCCCGTAATCTTTCAACGCCAATTGGCTCTTCGCAGGTTTCGCATAAGCCAAAGCTGCCGTCTTCGATCCGCTCAATGGCCTCGCGAATTTTGTTGATCAGCTTACGTTCGCGATCGCGGATGCGTAACTCGAAGTTGCGATCTGATTCCAGTGAGGCACGGTCAGTCGGATCGGGAAAGTTGGTTTTTTCTTCGGTCATTTCAGAAACAGTTTCCCCTGCATTCTGCAGCAGGTCGTCCATCTGTTCTTGCAGCAGATTTTTAAATTCAGTCGTAATCGTTTCGTCCATAACACTCATCCTTCCCGCGAGCTGTCAAAATGAATATTGCAGCTATAATACCTCAACTGACGGCTAAAATGCGCCCCTCAATTGAACAAAAATGATCAACAGCAAAACAGCGACAGCCACCCAGGCAGAAAAAACATCACTACTTTTTTCTGGAGGGTTGTTGGCCATTTGTCGTGTTTCTTCGCTGATGACTTTTTCGGGTGCTTTCGTCAGTAGTGTTTTGATCAACTGACCAAAGTTTTCGTAGCTGTTGGAAAATATGATGAAGTCGGTTTCACTACTCAGGCTGATAAACGCGCGTTTGCGAACCAGCACGGTATCGATGGCGGTCATCTCGGCAAAGCTGATCTGCTTGTTGCGTAGCGTTTTGTTGAGTCGCACACCTTCGTCATCGATGTCGATGCGGCGCTGGCTACTTTCGATAAACAGGAGCAGCGCGGGGAGAATAAAGATTCCGAGGATCAAAATCTTTGCCAGTGGAACGTCCAGAAACAGGCAGCACACCAGCAGGACCACGGTCAGTAAAACAACCAGCCCCAGAGGAATCAGAAAGCTTTTACGGATGCTGAAAGTGTCGATTTGCATAATTTCCCGTTCGTAATCGGCCGCCATTAAAGGTTGCCAAAAATTGCTTACTCGAATTTATCAGATTTTGTTAATTTTGCAATCTTATTGCTATTTACTTACGCTCAAAAGTGCCGCTTCTACCACCGCTTTTTTTTAACAGCCGGATCTGGCCGATTTCCATCTCTTTGTCGATCGCTTTGCACATATCGTAAATTGTCAGCGCAGCGATCGAGACGGCGGTCAGCGCCTCCATTTCGATGCCGGTCTGACCGTTTACTTTGGCCAGTGCGCCGATTCGGACAATTCCCTGTTCGAGGTTGGTATCGAAATCGACCTCCACAGCAGTGATCGGCAGTGGATGACACAGCGGGATCAGTGATGAGGTTTGTTTGGCGCCCATAATCCCGGCCAGCCGCGCCACCGACAGGACATCGCCTTTTTCAATTTTAGAATCGAGGATCTGCTGCAGGGTTTCCGGTTTCATGCGGACCTCACCGGCGGCGAAAGCTTCCCGCTTGGTGATTGCTTTGTCGCCAACATCGACCATAATTGCTTTACCGTCCTGATCGAAATGCGTCAATTTATCAGACATGGGCTATCCTTTTTAGATGAAGATTGCATCCAGCGCTTCGCTGGCGTGACGGACACCGATCAATTGCATGCCGTCCGGGACTTCAATGTTTTTCAGGCTGCTGTTCGGCAGGACACAGCGATTAAAACCGAGCCGGGCTGCTTCTTTCACACGCAATTCAGGTTGTGAAACCGCGCGGACTTCACCGGTCAGCCCGACTTCGCCGAACAGGACCGTTTGCGGGTCGATGACTTTGTTGAGATGGCTGGAGGCCAGCGCCGCGATAGCACCCAGGTCGACTGCCGGCTCATCAAGGCGCACACCACCGGCAACATTGAGAAAGATATCTTGCCCGGTCAGCGACAGCTCCACTTTTTTCTCCAGAATCGCGATCAGCAGAGCAATGCGTTTGTGATCGATGCCGATGGCGGTGCGCTGCGGGGTGCCGAAAGAACTGCTGGAAACCAGAGCCTGCAGTTCGACCAGAATCGGGCGGCTGCCCTCCAGTGCCGGGACGACGGCCGATCCTGCACTCTTTTCCGGGCGTTCAGCTAAAAACAGTTCAGACGGGTTGCTCACCTCGCGTAAACCCTGCTCGCGCATTTCAAAAACGCCGATCTCGTTGGTCGAGCCGAAGCGATTTTTCACCGCCCGCAGAATCCGGTAAGGGTGGCCGGGGTCGCCTTCGAAATAGAGTACCGTGTCGACCATATGTTCCAGCACCCGTGGCCCGGCGATAGCGCCATCTTTGGTGACGTGTCCGACCAGAAACGTCGGCAGCCCGTCCCCTTTGGCTTGAATCATCAATTGTCCGGTGCATTCACGAACTTGACTGACACTGCCCGGAGCCGATTCGATGCTGTTGGTGAAGATGGTCTGGATCGAGTCGATGACCAGGAAATCAGGCTTCAGCTCTTTGATCCGTGCTTTGATCTGTTCGAGTGAGGTCTCCGCCAGCAAATAAAGGTTTTCCGCCTTGACCCCAAGCCGCTCGCCACGCAGTTTCACCTGTCGGGCCGACTCTTCCGCGGTCACATAGAGGACTGTTCCTTGTTGCGCCAGATGGGCAGTCGCTTGTAGCAGCAGGGTCGATTTACCGATGCCGGGGTCGCCGCCAACCAGAATCAGCGAGCCGGGAACCACGCCACCACCGAGGGTGCGGTCAAGTTCACCGATGCCACACCTCAGGCGGTCTTCTTCGCTGCTGGTAATTTCAGAAATTTTCTGCGGCTTTCCCGGAGCTGCCAGGGCGCGACTGTGGGTGTCTTTGGTCGCCGGTTGTTCTTCGGCCAGCGTATTCCATTGCTGACAATCAGGACATTTCCCGAGCCATTTCGGACTTTGAAAGCCACACTGTTGACAGCTGAAAACGGTTTTTTTCTTGGCCACACCGGCTCCCTGAAAAATCGAGAAAAAAAGTTAAAACAAACGGTTATCCTATGCCGAAACAGAAGAGACTGTCAATTGGTGAGCCTGCCCCTTTTGTCCGATTTTCTCCTGGGGTATAATCGAGTTTAGTGAGAACTTTGCGTGTTGCTTTTACCCGTGGAGGGTTGCATGACTTTCGAAGATTTAGAGGCGGCATTGACCGAATTTGATCTGCCGGCAGCGACCAGTTGGAAAAAAATTCGCGCCCGACATCGTGAACTGGTCCGTCGCTATCACCCCGATAAGAGTGAGCAAGCAGATGAGGATAAAATTCGTCGAATCAACGCCGCCTATAAAATATTGAGTGAATATGTTGGTGATTATCGTTTCGATTTTTCCCGTGAACAGTTTCTCGACCAGTATCCGGAAGAACGATTAAGGGAGCAGTTTTGGAGTGATAAGCCGTGGGGAGAAAACGTTTAGTGGTTCGGACGGATGAAAAAGGCCCATCTGCTGCGTTATGCTTAAGTTTCAGGTTTTGACGTAGTGAACTACGCCTCAATCTTCAACTTTGTGCAAGCCTTGCGTCTGGACCTTTTTGATCCGTTCTCTTGGCGGGGCGGTGAGGATCGAGAAAAACCTTTTAAATCCTTGTGTTGAACGGCCGGGGGTGCTAGTTTGAGCCCCTTTTTCATTTCTCGAGAAGGTTGTGTTTTGGCTAAAAATGATCAAACAGACGCACTGACGCGTGTTTCCCGTCCTTCCCGTTATCTTGGTGGCGAACTTGGCTCGATTTGTAAGCCGGATGCCGGGATTGATGTGCGCGTGGCCTTGGCGTTTCCCGATGTTTATGAAGTTGGGATGAGCTATCTCGGTTTTCCGATTCTCTACAATATCCTCAACGATCTCGATTGGTCGGCTGCCGAGCGGGTTTATGCTCCCTGGGCCGACATGGCGGAGTTGCTCTGTGATAACGATCAGCCGCTCTGTTCCCTCGAATCGAACCGCCCGTTGGCTACTTTTGATATCATCGCTTTTACTCTGCAGTACGAACTCAGTTACACCAATCTATTGGGGATGTTGCAGTTGGCTGGCTTGCCGCTGCGGCGCGAGCAGCGGGACGAATCCGCTCCGTTAATTGTCGTCGGTGGCCCCTGTGCATATAACCCGGAACCGCTGGCCGACTTTTTTGATGTGGCACTGATTGGCGACGGTGAAGAAGCAATTGTCGATCTTGCCGAGGCAGTACGGCGTGCCAAACATGAAGGCTGGAGCCGGCGGCAGTTGCTGGAGCAGCTGGCAAGCCTCGAAGGGTTTTACGTTCCGGAATTTTTCGCCGTGACTTATCAAGCCGACGGGCGGGTCGCAGAAATTACTCCGCAACATCAAGGGTACGACACTGTCCGGCGCCGGTTTCTGGCCGATCTGGAAACCGCTCCCTATCCGACTAAGCCGATTATTCCTTTTATGCAGACGGTGCATAATCGGGTGGCAATGGAGATCGCTCGCGGCTGCACCCGGGGCTGTCGTTTTTGTCAGGCCGGCTATATCTACCGCCCGGTTCGTGAGCGCAGCCCGGAGAAAATCCGCGAATTGATCAACGCCGCCTTGGAAAATTCCGGTTACGAGGAAATTTCGTTGCTGTCGTTATCAACCGGTGATTACAGCTGTATTGAACCGTTGCTCAGCAATTTGATGGCCGAGCATGCTGATGACCGGGTGGCGGTCTCTCTGCCGAGTCTGCGGGTTGGTTCGCTGACCGAAGAGCTGATGGAAGAGGTGAAGAAGGTCCGGAAGACCGGCTTCACTTTGGCTCCTGAAGCAGGCAGCGAGCGGTTGCGAGCGGTGATCAATAAGGGCATCAGTGCGGCCGATCTACTGGAAACCACTGGCAATGCTTATCGGCTTGGCTGGCGATTGATCAAGCTTTACTTCATGCAGGGTCTGCCGACCGAAACCGATGAAGATCTGCAGGCGTTGATTGATTTGGCTGCGCAGGTCAAGCGCAGCGGCAAAGGCACCGGTGGGAATGATGTCAATGTGGCCGTTTCGACCTTTGTACCCAAGCCGCACACCCCGTTTCAGTGGGAAGCGCAGATCGGGATCGGCGAGACGGTTCGCAAACAGGAGTTGTTGCGCGATGGTCTGAGGAAAAAGAAGCTGCGTTTCAAGTATCACGAAGCAGAACTCTCTTTTCTCGAAGGGGTCTTCGCTCGCGGCGATCGGCGGCTGTCGGTGGTTTTGGAGCGGGCCGTGGAGCTCGGCTGTCGTTTTGATGGTTGGCGCGAACATTTTGATTTTGATAAGTGGGCACAGGCGTTTCTTGATTGTGATATCGATCCTGCCTGGTACCTGCGTCAGCGGGACGAAAACGAAACTCTGCCGTGGGACCACATCGATTGCGGGCTACCAAAAAGCTTTTTCTGGGGTGAGCGGGAAAAAGCGCTTGAGTGTGCGGCAACTCCCGATTGTCGCGGCGGCGATTGTCATGGCTGTAAAGTCTGTGATTTTGAAACCTTGCGCATGCGGCTGACCGATGCTGTGCAAACATCACCGGTTTCCAATAGTCCTTCTGTGCCGGCAGAAGAGAGTACCGAAAATTTCACCCGCGTACGATTGGTTTTAGCCAAGCGGGGTCGAGCGCGGATGGTTGGCCATTTGGAGTATCTGAAAATGTTTCAGCGCGCGGTCCGGCGGGCCGGGTTGCCGATTCGTTTTTCCAATGGTTTTCATCCGACCCCGAAGATCTCCTATTTGGAAGCCTTACCGATGGGGGTGGCGAGTGAAGCTGAGCTGGTTGATCTGGAATTGACCCAGACAGTTGATGTCGATCAGTTGGTCGTTCGCTTGAATGATCAGCTCCCTAAAGGGTTTAAAATCGTTGAAGGGACTTTGATCCCTTGGAAGTCGGCTTCGCCATCGGCATCTATTGCATCGACCTGTTACCGGGTGCCAATCCCAAAACCGTTGCCGAATGACCTTACTGAGCGGATCATCAACTTCCTTGAGTCTGAAGAGGTGCTGATCACGCGGATTAAAAAGCAGCGCGAAGAGCAGCTCGATCTGCGGCCGGATGTCATCGAGCTTTCGCGGATTGATGACGAGCTGGAGTTGTGTTTGAAAAAGGGCAGCCCCTTGCAGGTCGCAGCTTTTTTGTTTGATCTCGGCATTGAGGATGTTCGGCGCTTGCAGGTTCGCAAGATAGCGATTACTCTGAAAGAATCAGTTTTGGCGGATGTTGCGTCTGTAAAAGATGCTCCTGCCGGTGATCAGTAATTTCAAGTTTCATTTTAACGATATAAATAGATCTGGAGAAAAGACATGACAAAGGAGCTGGTCATTTGCACCACCTCCCACGAGACTCGTGTTGCCCTGCTCGAAGGGGGTCACATCGCCGAGCTTTATATTGAGCGCGAGCGAGAGATGGGGATCGTCGGGAACATTTACATGGGTAAGGTCATCCGGGTGTTGCCGGGCATGCAGGCGGCGTTTGTCGACATCGGTCTGGAAAAGGCGGCGTTTCTTTACGTTGCTGATGTGCTCGATGAGATGGAGCAGGTCGAGCGGACCATCGAAGGGGATGAGCCAGTACCGGAGCAGGGCGAAAGTGGTGAGTTGGCTTCGCTGCCGCCGATCGAGGACCTGCTTAAAGAGGGGCAGGAACTGCTGGTGCAGATCTCCAAGGAACCGATCGGCACCAAGGGCGCGCGCATTACCTCGCATATCTCTCTGCCGGGGCGGCACTTGGTTTATATGCCGACCGTCGACCATGTTGGAATTTCCCGCCGTATCGAATCTGAGGACGAACGTGAGCGGTTGCGCAAAGTGGTTGAATCGATGCGCGAGCCGGGCACTGGTTTTATCGTTCGCACCGTGTCTGAAGGCAAGAGCGAAGATGAGCTGCGTGGCGACATGGAATTTCTGGTCGGTCTCTGGGAAGATCTGAGCGCCGACATCGACGAGCGAAAAGCACCGAGCCTGATCCATTCCGATCTGGATGTCACCAGCAAGGTGTTACGTGACATTCTGACCGAAGAGATCAAGCGGATCGTGGTCGACAGTAAGGAAGAGTACGATAAAATCATCCGTTTTATTCGCACCTTTATGCCGCGGCTTAACTACTGTATCGAGCTGTACGATGGGGATGAGCCGATTTTTGATGCCTATGGGCTTGAGGTGGAAATCTCTCGTGCGTTGGGGCGTAAAGTCTGGTTGAAAAGTGGCGGTTCCATCATCATTGAGCAGACCGAAGCGTTGACCGCTATCGATGTAAATACCGGCCGTTACGTTGGTAAGCACAATCTCGAAGATACAATCCTCAAAACAAATCTGGAAGCGTTGAAAGAGATCGCTTTTCAGCTGCGGCTGAGAAACATCGGTGGACTGATCATCATCGATTTTATCGACATGGAAAAAGAAGCGCACCGCGAGAAGGTTCATGCTGCTCTTGAGGAAGCGCTGAAAAACGATAAGAACAAAACCAACATCCTGAAAATTTCCGAATTGGGATTGGTCGAGATGACCCGTAAACGCGTCCGTGAGTCGATCGGTCGTACCCTCTGCGAGCCGTGCAGCTATTGCGAGGGCAAGGGTTACGTTAAGGGAAAGCTGACAATTATCTACGAAATTCTTCGCGAACTGCACCGAGAACTGGCTGATCTGCCCGCCGGGCTTGTTACTCTGCTGGCGCATCCCGATATCGCCGGGCTGTTGATCGATGAAGAACGAACCGGCATCGATGAGCTTGAGCAGCGCTACGGCCGGCATATTTCAATCAATTCGCGACCTGGGTTTCACATTGAACAGTTCGAGATCGCAGTCGGTTAATTCTTTTATCGATAAGGAACGACAACGGGGACGGAATTCAATTCTGTCCCCGTTTTTTTATGGCTCTGTTTTATGAGTTTGTTGATTTGTCAAAACTCAGAACTTGTGCGACGCTAAAAGATCTCTTCGACGCTTGGCGATTCAATCCGATATTGTAAGTGGAAAGTTTTAAAGGAGCGTTTATATGTTGATAAGGCTCAAGATCTTATTTTTACTTCTTTCTGCACCCGCTATCTGTATTAGCGCATCCGTTGCCCCTTCTGATCAGGTTGTTAGAAATAATGATCTGACAATTCATTTCATCGATGTCGGTCATGGAGACGCGACTTTAGTTAATTGCCCAAACGGGAAAAATATACTCATAGACGCTGGATCCAGCTCAGGGTTTCCGGGTGGAAAGCTGCGCTACTATCTCCTCAAACATGGGGGGATTTCGGGAAAGGCACTCGAAGCCCTCATCATCACCAAACCGGACAGGAACAATTACAACCTCGCAACAAGAGCGCTCGACAAGGTTCCGGTCAAAAATGTTTACCTCGTGGGCACTGAAGATAATTACGGTCACGAGAAATTTAGCAGATGGCTCACCACGGTTGAACAGAACCGTAAAACCTTTCTCACGAGTGATTATTTCAATGCCGAAAAAGCCCCGAATGCTGAAATCTCTTGTGGAGATGCACAGATCCACATACTGGCGGCCTCAGTCGTTTCAGATCAATCACCCAAGAATGCTTCGAGCATCGTATTGATGATCAGGTATGGAGAGTTTGAGGTAATCCTGACCGGTGATGCGACTACCGCGACAGAAGACGTCATTCTGGATCGTTTTTCAAAAGAATGGCTGGCTGCAGATGTTTTGAAAATTAGCAATCATGGCAGTTTGGCAACCTCCACAGGGGGGCAGTGGGTGAAAGCAATCAAGCCTCAGGCTGCAATCGTGAGTGCTGGTTCCAAAAACAGCGATGGTCACCCACGCAAGCACGTAATTGAGCGATTGGAGCCATACACGTTGAACAATCAAACTGCCCACGCCATGGAATATGCCTCTTGGGACAGCGGTAAGAAAAAATATCTTTGGCATTCGTCACGTCAGTACTCCGAAGCGGTTTATTCTACCGCGACAAATGGCAACCTGGTTGTTAAGTCAGATGGGAGTGATTTTAACATTTACCTTGCGGGTCAAAAATAAAGGGGACTGTCCCTTTTTTCTTGTCCTTTCCAGATTGTTGAAAACAATTGACCAATGAAGCCGGTCTTGTTAAGCATAGAGCGCTCACGGGATTCTCATTTTTTTGACTCTTGTCTCCCGGTAAAATCGATGACCACTTTGAAAGAGGTAAGCCATGATTCGCGCAGCTCACAACAACACCGTAACAGTTAAATACACTGGTAAACTCGCAGACGGAACAATCTTCGATGCATCCCCAGAAGACAGCCCCCTGTCCTTCATTGTCGGCAGAGGAGAGGTGATCAAAGGTTTTGAGGCGGCGGCCCTTGGCATGTCCCAGGGAGAGACAAAAACTGTCGTCATCGAACCAGATCAGGCGTACGGAGAGCCCAACTCTGATTTGATCGAGGAGATTAACCGCGCAGACCTGCCAGAAAACCTCGAGCTGACCGAAGGTGGACAACTGGAAGTGACCCAGGGGGATGGCAGTATCTTGCGGTTTATGATTGATAAAGTCACTGAAGAGACCGTCACTCTTGATGCCAATCATCCATTGGCGGGCAAAGCGTTGACCTTTGTTATTGAGATGCTCGAAATCGATACAGAGCCTCCCAAAGAGCTCCCCCCACTTTTTGCCGGAGCAATGGGGGCAGATTCGATTCACTAACCGTTTCTTTTCAGAGAATTATTTAAAAAATCAGCCCCAGCCTAATTGGTTGGGGCTGATTTTATTTTGGGGAACAGACTCGCTCAGTTTCTTTAAACTGTGACGGGTTTTGATCCTGCCAGCATCCTGCTGGCCAAGTGGTGGCTCTTCTACCGTCTGAGCGTGAGATCTCATTCGAGAGAGTTTTCTTTGTGCCGCTGTTCCTTGCCTACGAAGGTTTCAAGGCCGTTGTCGCCACCCGCGGCTACCAAAACCTTTACAGGGTCAGGCGTAGCCTTCACGCTGGCCGAGCATCCCCCTGGTCACCAGCACCTGGCCTTTTTCGGTCATCCGGAAGCCGTTTGCTTTGTCCTGTTCCGGGTCGAAGCCGATTACCGATCCCTCGGGGATCTCACAGCCCCGATCGATGATTGCCCGTCTGATTTTACAGTTACGATGAATCTCCGTTTCTGGAAGGATCACGGTTTCTTCAATCTTCGAATAGGAGTGTACCCTGACGTTGGAGAAAAGCAGGGTTTTGCGTAACTGTGAACCTGAAATGATACAGCCGCCGGATACCGCGGAATCGACAGCCATTCCACGTCTGTGATCTTGATCAAAAACAAATTTGGCCGGAGGTAATTGAACCTGGTAGGTCCACATCGGCCACTGCTGGTTATAAAGATTCAGTTCGGGGTCTGGTGAGATGAGTTCCATATTGGCTTCCCAAAAAGCATCCAGCGTGCCGACATCCCGCCAGTAAGCGCGTCTTTCGGTTTCCGGGTCACGGAAGGGAAAGGCGAAAACATTATGTTTGTCGATAATTGACGGGATGATGTCTTTGCCGAAATCATGCTCCGACGACTTGTCGGCACCATCCTGACAGAGGATGTCGAAAAGGAACTCGGTGTTGAAAATGTAATTGCCCATGGACGCCAGAGTCAGATCCGGGTTGTCCGGAAGTGGTGACGGATTTGCTGGCTTCTCCTCGAAACCGATGATGCGCTTGTTGGCATCGACCTGCATAACGCCAAAGGCTCCGGCGGCCTCGGCAACGGGGACTTCGAGGCAGGACACGGTCATATCGGCACCACTTTCGACGTGCTGCAGGAGCATGTCCCGGTAGTCCATGTGATAAATGTGATCGCCTGAGAGAATCAAGACGTATTTGGGCATTTCCGCACGGATGATATCGAGGTTCTGGTAAACCGCATCCGCTGTCCCTTGGTACCAGGATTCGGAAAAACGCTGGGAGGCCGGGAGCACCTCGACGAATTCACCGAGCTCTTTCTTGAAATGACTCCAGCCACGGACCAGGTGGCGGATCAGGGAGTGGGACTTGTACTGGGTCAGGACCCCGATACGGCGAATTCCTGAATTGACGCAATTTGAGAGGGGAAAATCGATAATGCGATATTTGCCGCCGAAATAGACGGCTGGCTTCGCGCGCCAGTCGGTCAACTCATAAAGTCGGCTCCCGCGCCCACCAGCGAGAACCAGAGCAAACGTATCTTTGGCAAGGTGACTAACATAGCGATATATGACTCGACCATCTTTGTTCGGCATAGATTCCTCTCCTCGAAAAGGGATGACTTTGTGTTCTACCAATTCTAGCAATAATTAAGTAAGATTTTCTGAATACCTTTCATTTGATTGCCACGGGAGCCAACGGATTCCAGCGTAAGCCGCTCAACGAAACGGAGCTGTTTGAGCTGATCGGCCGCCTTCTTGCGATCGAATATAATTACGCAGACTAGGAAGCCTCTCTGTGCCGAGCGTGTCGCCCCCGTTGATAACTCTGATCCCCTAACAGGGCTTTTTATCTTCCCTCTTGAAAAATTAGGGTAGTCTGATAATATCATCCGAAGGTAAGGGGCAGGCTTGCAATTTATTTTTTAGTGGAGGGTCGTTATGGCACGTAAACCCCGCTTACATTTTCCCGGTGCTGTTTATCACGTCACCCTGCATGGCAATGGGAATCAGCACGTTTTTCTCGATGACACCGACCGAACCCGCTTCCTGCTCTTCATTCAGGAGGGGATTGAGAAGTTTGGTCACAAGGTTTACGCCTACTGTCTGCATTCGACCAATCTGCAACTGGTGATCGAAGTTGATAATATCCCTTTGTCGCGGATTATGCAGCAGCTCGGTTTCCGCTACACCCGCTGGTTTAACGATTGGCACGGGCAGGCTGGACATCTGTTTCAGGGCCGCTATAAGGCGATTTTGATCGATCCTGAACCACACCTCCTCGATCTGGTTCGCGAAGTTCATCTGGCTCCGGTCCGTGCTGGCAATGAAAACGACCCGATGCGTTATGCCTGGTCGAGTCATCGCGCTTACTGTGGGCGGGAAAAGGTGCCTTGGCTTTCCATCGATCGGCCGATGTTGGAGATTGAAGAGACCGGCATTAAGGCCCTGATGAAATTCCACAGCTATGTCAACGAAGGCTCTCAGAAACCCGCCAGCGTCGACTTTACCCGTGGCAGTGAATTTGATCCGCGAATTCTTGGCAACGATGAATTTGTTCGCGGAGCCATGAAATTGTCGCGCCAGAAATATCAACCGAAAGTCAATCCAGAGAAGGTGCTGCGCATTGTGTTGGAGCGCTACAAACTGACAGAAGAGGAACTTGGTGCACCGGGTAAAAATCGTCTTTGTGCCGAGGCTCGCGCCTATCTTGCCTGGCTTTATTTGGAGACCGGTTGTGGTACTCTCACGGCCCTCGGTGAGCAGTTAGGACGGGATGTTTCATCACTCAGTTCGGCCGTGCGGCGGTTGCAGATAAAAGCGAAAAAAGATGAGAAGGTGGCGGATAAGTATCAGAAGCTGATGAACCGAGTGCGGCGCTGATCAATTCTGTCGCGACGTTTTTTCTAAAAGAGCTGCTTGTGAGACAAGTGGCTCTTTTTTTTCTATTTTCTCGCCAAAATCGACCAACACCATGCCGCTGAAGCGTTTGTCCCGATAGACTTCAACACGGAAGATTTTGCCGTT
>CALZLE010000350.1 GCA_945788205.1 uncultured Desulfuromonadales bacterium | reverse complement strand
GAATTCACCATAGTCGAGTAAAATCCAACGGCCTTGATCCATGCCCTCAGTCGCCAGCGGCAATTCCTGTTGCTGGTTTTTAAATTCCAGTTTGATATTTTCGGCAATCGCCTGAACCTGACGATCGGAGCGCCCCGAAACCAGCAGCAGATAATCGGTCAATGAAGAAAGCTCACGGACATCGAGCAGCTTGAGGTTAAACCCCTTCTTATCGAGCGCATATTCTACAGCTTGCAGGGCGACGTTATTTTCTTGCAAAATCGATCCTTCTTACGCTGTTCCCTGCCGCAGACAAGGCGGGAAATCAGCCTTTCAAATAGAGCTTGTGCTGTCTGATATAGTCACTTACCAGCTTCGGTACCAACGGGCCGACATCACCAGCACTCAGCAATAATTGCCGAACTTCCGTGGACGAAACATCCCGGCAAGTATGGGCGACCGAAACGACCGAAAACCCACCCGAATGGGACAGATTTTTGGATTCGGCATCATAGCAGAAGCGATCTGCGATAGCAACCGGCAGAAGTTGTTGCAAAGAGCCGGAAAATCCGGGTCGAGCGGTGACAACGATATGGGCCAATTCAAAGAGCCGGGGATAGTCCTTCCAGGACCCGATTTCAGCAAAAGAGTCGAGCCCCATGATGAAGTAAAACTGGTCGTTCGGGTACTCACAATGCAGCTGTTCCAGAGTTTCAACCGAATAGCTGGTGCCTCCGCGGCGACCTTCAAGGTCACAGGCAACAAAGTCCGGATGGTCGGCCAGAGCCAGCTCAACCATCGCCAGCCGGTGAGCAAAGGAAACCTCATCGGCCAGCTGCTTGTGCGGCGGTTGGCAGGTCGGCACAAACCAGATCTGATCCAATCCGCAGTCGCTGAAAACCTCTTCAGCAATATGCAGATGACCAAAGTGAATCGGGTTAAAAGTACCTCCGAGGATCCCGATTTTCATCAGCGCTCCCTGTCAGCTCCGAACCTGTCCGGTCCCGAGCACCACAAACTTGCGCGTGGTCAGATCTTCCAACCCCATCGGCCCGAAGGAATGTAGTTTGGTCGTCGAGATGCCAATTTCAGCACCAAGTCCAAGCTGATTTCCGTCAGAAAAACGGGACGACGCGTTAACCATCACCACACTCGAATTAATTTCGCGCAGGAAGCGTTGCGACAGCTGATAATCGTTGGTCACGATGACCTCCGTATGCAGCGAGCCGTAGGTCTCGATATGCTCTTTGGCCTGCTCGTAGCTGTCGACAACCCGTACCGCCAGAATCAGCTCCAGATATTCAGCGGGCCAATCCTCTTCCGTGGCCGGAACCAGATCGGCAACGATCTGCCGCGATTTCTCGCAGCCACGCAGTTCAACGCCCTCTTTGCGCATCGCCGCACTGATCTGCGGCAGAAATCTTCCCGCGACATCCTGATGAATCAGCAGCGTCTCCATCGCATTGCAGACACCTGGTCGCTGGACCTTTTCGTTAATACAGATCTCTTCCGCCATCTGCAGATCGGCCGCCGCATCAACATACGTGTGGCAGACCCCTTTGTAATGTTTGATCACCGGGATGCGGGAATTCTCCGAAACAAAACGGATCAACCCTTCGCCACCGCGCGGGATAATCAGGTCGATTTGGTCTTCCAGCTTGAGCAGCTCGGTAACGGCATTGCGATCGCTGGTGGTCACCACCTGCAACGCTGCTTTCGGCAGCCCCAGCCCTTCCATTGTCTGCTGAAGAATCGCCCCAATCGCAGTATTCGAGTGGATTGCTTCGGAACCACCACGCAAAACCACTGCGTTGCCGCTTTTCAGGCAAAGCCCGGCCGCATCTGCAGTGACATTGGGACGAGACTCATAAATGATACCGATAACACCGAGAGGAATCCGCTGGCGACCGACCTGAATACCGTTCGGCCGCAACCACATGCCGGTCACTTCACCGACCGGGTCGGGTAAGGCAGCGACTTCTCGCAGGCCGTCAGCCATCCCCTTAATCACCTTTGGCGTCAGTGCCAGCCGGTCGACCATCGCCGCAGCCATTCCTTTTTCACGCGCGGCCTGCAGATCTTTTTCGTTTTCCTGCTGCAGCTCAACCTCCGCTGCCTCCAAGTCCGCTGCCATTTTCAGCAGCAGCTCGTTCTTAACCCCGGAAGAGAGGACCGCCATCTGTAGCGACGCCTGCCTGGTGGCAATCGCCAATTCTAGCATTTCTTCACGCACACCCATTACTCAACCTCCTCTGCCCCTTCAATGGTCAATACCAGATCGTCCCGGCAGACCACTTCATCACGATATTTATAGCCGAGAACCGTTTCGATCTCGGAGCACTGCTTACCCATAATCTGTAGCGTTTCGGGCAGAGAATAAGCGATCACCCCGCGTGCGAACTCCTGTCCGTCTCGATCACAAAGACGCACTGCATCGCCCCGTTCGAAACCACCATCGACTCCGCAGATTCCGGATGGGAGCAAGCTCTTACCACGCTTAATCACCGCCTGCTGACCACCTTCATCAATCAGTAACTTACCACGCGGTTTTTTGGAAAAAGCGATCCACTGTTTTTTCGCCGTTAACTTCGACTGGGCCGGCAGGAAATAGCTTCCAACATCTTCGCCATCAAAAACCTGCGAGAGAACATGTGGTGTGCGGCCATTGACAATCAAGGTGCCGACGCCACTCAGAGCGGCTTTTTTTGCCGCTTTCAGCTTGGTCGCCATGCCACCGGTCCCGACTGAGCCCTTCGGCTTGCCACCCATCGCCTCTATCGCAGGAGTGACCCGCTCGACGACTGGAATCAGTTTCGCCTGCGGATTGTCCGCCGGGTTACTGTCGTAAAACCCGTCAACATCAGACAGAATGATCAACATATCTGCCTCAACCAGACTGGTCACCAGCGCAGACAGGTTATCATTATCGCCAAAACGGATTTCCTCGACGACGACCGTATCGTTCTCGTTGACCACCGGAGTCACCCCATAGTCAAGCAGGGTGGTCATGGTGTTGCGCGCATTTAAATAACGACGTCGGTTCGACAGATCATCTCGGGTCAACAACACCTGAGCAACATTGTAATTGTGCGCCTGAAAGGTCTCTTTGTATTCGCGGATAATTCGGGTCTGGCCGATAGCGGCAGCGGCCTGCTTTTGTGGGATAGTTTGCGGACGCCCCTCGATACCGAGTTGGCTTTTGCCCGCCGCGACCGCGCCAGAAGAAACCAGTATGATTTCCAGCCCACGATCGCGAAGCGCACAAACATCCTCGGAAATCGACGCTAAGCGCTGCACGTCCAGATCATCATCGGTAGAAATCACACCACTACCGATCTTAACCACAACCCGTTTCACATGGGAAAGTAAAGCTTTACGCATATCCCCTCAAATCATCAAAAATAGATATCTACCAAAGCCGAAAAAGCCTAGCCGCTGACCTACTCACTGTCAAGCGGTTGCTCAGCCTGCTCTTCACGCCGGCGGTCCAATTCATCACCGATAGCATTGACCAGTTCCTTTAGTCCCTCGCCGGTGACTGCCGAAATCTGGAAAACCGGATAGCCGAGCGACTCAAAATGCTGCGTCAACTCCTGGGCCAGTTCTTTCGCCTCTGGCACATCCATCTTGGTCAACACAACCAGCTGTGGCTTCTGCGACAAGCTTTCGTCGTGACTGTTCAGCTCGTTGTTAATCATCTGAAAATTTTCGAAGGGATCGCCCTCCTGCATACAGGTCAGGTCAACCAGATGCAGAAATAGATCGGTCCGCTCGACATGCCGTAAAAACCGAGTCCCCAGACCGTGCCCCTCGCTGGCACCAGCGATCAGACCGGGAATATCAGCCATCACCATGGTTTTGTACCCGCCATAAGGAACCACACCGAGGTTCGGCACCAGGGTTGTAAAGGGATAGTCAGCAACCTTCGGCTTGGCTGCTGAAACGGAAGAGAACAGGGACAATTAGGCAGCAATCGGAAAACCAACCAAGCCGACATCAGCAAGCAACTTCAACTCCAAGCGCAACTGCTTGGCTTCTCCCGGAACCCCTGGCTGAAAATGTCGTGGGGCCCGATTAGTGCTGGTGGCAAAACGGGCATTCCCACGCCCCCCTTGACCACCAGCGAGGAACAGGATCGGCTCACCGACCTTGGTCAAATCGGCCAGCAATTCACCCGTTTCATCATCGTAAACCAGAGTGCCTGCCGGCACCCGCAGTTCCAATGATTCGCCGGTTTTGCCGTGCATATTTTTACCGAGACCAGGCGCACCGTTCTTGGCTTTACAATGACGCATATAACGATAATCGAGCAGAGTCGTCAGGGCAGTATCGACAACAAAGTAGATACTCCCGCCCTTGCCGCCGTCGCCGCCGTCAGGACCACCATTAGGAATAAACTTTTCTCGCCGAAACGACATGCAACCACGGCCGCCGTCCCCCGCTTTTACTTCGATTATGACCTGATCTACAAACTTCATATGTTTCTCTTTGAATAGAAAAACCCGGCAACCTATCGGCTGTCGGGTTTCTCTGGTTGTATCTTTCGGACTGATTTAAGCAGTATAAACGCTGATCTGCTTACGGCCCTTCGCCTTGGTCTCGAACTTAACAACGCCATCGACCAGTGCGAACAGAGTGTAGTCCTTACCACAACCGACATTGCTGCCAGGGTGGAAAGTGGTGCCACGCTGGCGAACCAGAATGGAACCGGCGGTCACTTCCTGACCACCAAAACGTTTGACCCCGAGGCGCTTACCAGCGCTATCGCGGCCGTTCTTGGAACTACCGGCAGCTTTCTTATGTGCCATGAGATAGCCTCCTTAAGCTTCGATTGCCGCGACTTTAAGTCGGGTAATTTGTTGACGGTGGCCGAATTTCTTCCGGTACCCTTTGCGCCGCTTGGATTTAAAAACAAGGATTTTCTTGTCTTTTTCCTGGGCAACGATCTGTGCTTTTACCTTTGCACCTGGTACGAGAGGTGTTCCGAGTTTAACCTCTGCGCCACCGACCATGAGGACTTGATCGATTTCGACAGTCTCACCGACTGCTCCGTCGATCTTCTCGACCTTTAAAAGGTCGCCTTCGGAAACTTTGTACTGTTTTCCTCCGGTCTTGATCACCGCATACATGTTGACATTCTCCTATCGACAAATTGACAAACTGCAGACGCAGAAATAGCGCTGCAACGGCGCACTATAGCGACCCACCCTGCTGCTGTCAAGAACAAATCCCCCGCCCCGCCAGCGAAATTTTTCCGCGTCCGAGTCAGTCATCAATCAGCTGTCCATTCGGACCGGGTTGCGCTTTACGCTTGCGCAATCGTTGCACCTCATGAAGCCTTTTTTCCGCCAACCGGATCATGCTTTTCTGCGAATTACCGGCAGGGTTCTCTGAATTTCCCGCCAACTGCTGGTAACGACCATCACTCTGCAATTCCCAGGCACCTTCGCAACCATTTAACTGCAGATCGAAAATCGTCTGCAATTGATCACGCATAACTGCATCGGTGACTGGAACCAGACACTCTACACGGTGTTCGAGGTTGCGCTTCATGGCGTCAGCCGAACCGATAAAGAATTCCTGCTGACCAGCATTTTGAAAATAGTAAATCCGCGCATGCTCCAGAAAACGTCCGACAATTGAAATGACCCGTATATTTTCTGACAACCCGACAATCCCCGGCCGCAATCGGCAGCTGTCACGGATCAACAGCTCAACCACGACTCCTGCCTGCGATGCCCGATAAAGCGCCCGGACAATATCAACATCCTCCAAAGCATTCATTTTAAAGCGGATCAACCCCGGCTGCTGTTCGGAATGGACAAATATCTCCCGGTTTATTTTTTCGATCAAAACCTTTTTAAGAATCTTTGGTGCCGGTAACAGCTTGCTGTAATTGCGCTTCGGCGTAAAACCGGTGGTCAGATAATTGAACAACTCTGTCGCGTCCTGGCCCACTTCCCGATCATAGAGAAACATTCCCAGATCGGAATAAACCCGCGCGGTCACGGGGTGATAATTTCCGGTACCAACATGTACGTAGCGGCGCAGCCCCTTAAAATCCTGCCGCACCACGAGAATGATCTTGGCATGGGTTTTCAGATCGACCACCCCGTAAGTGACATGCACCCCCGCCTCCTCCATCCGGCTGGCAAGCTTGATGTTGGCCTGCTCGTCAAAACTCGCCTTCAGCTCGACCACCACCGCCACCTGCTTACCATTTTGTGCCGCACGGATCAGGTAGTTGATGATTTCACTGTCGGGGTCGGTGCGGTAGAGGGTCATCTTGATTCCACGCACATTCGGATCGGTCGCCGCCTCGTAGAGAAAACGCTCAACCGACGTGGAAAAAGACTCATACGGATGCTGTAACAATATCGCCCGCTGCTCACGGATGATGTGAAAAATATTCCGATCTTTAACCAGCTGCGGATGATCAATCGGATGATGGGGAACATCTTTAAGCTCCGGGAAATCAAGCCGATAGAGCTCCCACAGATCGCGCAACCCGAGCATTCCGGCGCCGACTGATACGTCTTTTTCTTCGTCCAAGCCTAACTCTGCTGCCAGCTGTCCCCGATGCACAGGATCGATATCAGCGGTAACCTGCAGACGAACGATCGGTGCAAACTTGCGATGGTGCAAGGCCGTCTCGATGGTTGCCAATAGGTCATCCGCGTGCTCCTCTTTGGCGCTGGTATTGGCATTGCGCGTCAAACGGAACAGCTCGCAGCTGACAATTTTCATTCCCGGGAAAAGCAGGTCCAGATTATTGGCCATCACCTCTTCCAACGGAATAAAACGAAACCCGTCGCCAACCCGCTGAAAACGACTGGCTGCCGCACCAACCGGAACCTTCACCCGAGCCAGGGAGATGTCGCTCTCCCCCGAATAACGCAAGGTCACCAGCAAGTTAAGTGACAGATTGGAGATAAACGGGAAGGGGTGCGCCGGGTCAACCGACTGCGGAGTGACCAGGGGGAAAATGTTGTCATAATAATTGCGGCGGACTTCAGCAACCTCGTCTTTCGTCAGATCGGAGTAACGGAGGATCTCTATCCCCTGCTCACGCAGATCGCCAAAGACCTGAGAAACAACCTGCTCCTTATCGAGCATGTACTCAACGATTTTCTGATAACAGTCATCGAGCTGTTGCTGCGGGGTCCGGCCATCAACCGTCGGCTCGACAACATCAGCAGCAACCTGCTGTTTGAGACCACCAATCCGCTTCATGAAAAATTCATCCATGTTCGAACCGGCAATCGCCAGAAACTTGACCCGCTCGAGCAGCGGCTTTTGTGCATCCAACGCCTGATCGAGAACCCGCTGGTTGAATTCCAACCAACTTAATTCGCGATTTAAATAGAGCGTTGGATCCTTCAGGTCGAACGGCTGCTGTGCAGTCACCGCCGGCTTATCATTCTCATTCGACATATTCTTCACCAAGACCCGTTCCAGAGGATACCCCCTGCTGTGTGGCAAACCATCAAGTGACGCAAATGTTTTGCGTCAGAAATTGAAACAACCAAAGGTTGGTCAACAGAGCAAGCGTAAGTATTTGCTGAGGATATTAAAAAGCCCGAAAACCTAACTATAAAATACTAGCAGATTTACGGGCCCAATTCTCTGATCCTGTCTTGAGAGAACTATTTCTTCTTTTTCTTCGCCTTTTTTTCTTTTTTCTCAGGCTTTTCAGGAGCGCCTTCTCCATCCAGTTTTACCGGTTTGCAGACGCTGCCCTTCTTTTTAGTCGCCGCCCCGCACTTTTCGCAGGTAAACTTGGCCGTTTTTTTTGTCTTCCCTGATTCACCCTTGAGACAACTCATCAGATTTCCCTCCCACCACCATCGGGCAGATTTAGTATATACTTGGATATGTCCGCCGACAACAATAACCGATCAAGTCATATATTATCAAGCCACAACAGGTCAGGCATGAAAGATTCCCAAACGTCACAAGGTTTAACGATCGGCACGCTACCGCGTCTGGCGGCGATCGATATCGGCACCAACTCCTTCCGTTGCCTGATTGCCGAGGTTGACCCACAGGAAGGCTTCCGCATTCTGGATGACGAAAAAGCCCAGGTACGCCTCGGCGAAGGACTGAATCAGACCGGCGAAATCTCACCCGCCGCGCAGCAGCGCGCCATTGAAGCCCTGCAACGGATGTGCGGGATCGTCACCGGCCTCGGAGCAACGATGGTCGAAGTGGTCGCGACCAGCGCGGTCCGTAAAGCGAGCAACCGCAAAGAATTTCTTGCGGCGGTCAAGCAAGCAACCGATCTCGATATCAGGGTCATCGACGGGGAGATTGAAGCCGAACTCGCCACCCTGAGCGTGCACCACAACTTCGCCATGGATAAACAACGCTTTGCCGTCGCCGACATCGGTGGCGGCAGCGTCGAAATAGTCATCGCCTCCGGCCGGCACACCGAAACTGTGACCTCGCTGGAATTAGGAGCGGTGTTTTTAACGGAAAAATTCATCCACAACGACCCACCCATTGAACAAGAGCTGAAACTGCTGCGCAAACATATCCGCAAAGCGCTAAAAAAAGCCGGAATCGGCAAAGAACTGCCGGTCAGCAGCCTGATCGGCTCCGGCGGCACCATGACCAACATCGGCGCGATGGTGATGGCGATGCGCGGTGAGCAGTACGAAACCGTACACCGTTACGAAGTCCTCCATTCAGAAGTCATCCACCTGTTGGCGATGCTGACCCGTAAAAAGCAGAAAGACCGCCAGAACATTCCCGGGCTCTCCCCCGAACGGGCCGACATCATTCTCGCCGGAATGATCCTCACCGATGAGCTGCTGCGGAAAACGCACACCAACCTGTTACGGATTAATGCCAAAGGTATCCGCGAAGGCCTGATCCTGCAGAGCCTGCAGAAGCGTGGTCTATTGCCAGAAAACGATCAACCGCGCGACTGGCGCAGCTCGGTGCTCGAATTTGCCCGTTCCTGCCGTTTCGACGAGCAACATGCAACGCAGGTCACTCGACTGGCGCTGAAGATTTTTGACACCCTCGCCGAAACGAACGGGCTGAACCAGCGCGACCGGGAGCTGCTCGAAGCTGGCTCCTTGCTGCACGACATCGGCTACTTCATCAGTTACCACCAACACCACAAACACTCGTATCACCTCGCCCGCCACGCCAACCTGTTCGGCTTTACCCCGCGCGAGCGGGAAATCATCGCCAACCTGGCCCGTTACCACCGCAAAGCACTACCGAAGAAAAGTCACGAAAGCTTTGCGACACTCAGTAAAGAGGATAAACTGTTAGTGTGCCAACTCGGTGGTATTTTGCGGTTGGCTGATGGTCTTGATCGGCGCCGCAACCGGCAAGTTTCCGGCATCAGCTGTCGTTTGAAAAAAAAGCAACTGCACCTCACACTGATCGGCAGCGGAGATCTTTCGGTCGAGCTTTACGGTGCGCGCAGCAAAGCCGATCTGCTGGAGAGCACGTTCGACTATCACTTTAGCGCCACTACGGAAGAAGAAAAATGAAGAAGCTGACCCTGATCCGCCACGCCAAATCGGATTGGCACTCCGAAGCCGCCACCGACTTTGATCGCCCCCTGAACAACCGCGGCCAAAAGGCCGCGCCACTGATGGGACAACGACTCGCAGACCGTGGTTGCACACCAGACCTGATAATCAGCAGTCCGGCCAAACGCGCCCGACAGACGGCGGAAAAAATTGCCGAACAGATTGATTATCCGGAAACAGACATCGAGTACCGGGAAGCGATTTACGAAGCCAGCTTGAGGACACTGGTTCAGCTCGTTCTCAATCTTGACGAGAAACTTGACGATGTCATCTTGGTCGGCCACAATCCCGGCTTCTCCGAACTGGGACAGTGGCTCAACCTCGAAGCCAACGACTGGTTGCCAACCTGCGGTTTGCTGGAGTTGGAGTTGGCGGTCGATGATTGGACACAGATATCGGAAGAGTGCGCGGACCTGTTGCTATATGACTATCCGAAAAAAATAACTTGAATCAATACTGCGTCACCCGCGAAGGAAAACACAACCTGTTCGTCACTCTCTGAGCGCCTCTATTCAGGCAGGAATCTAGGTTGCATAAAATACGACGCCGCAGAAAAATTTGTTTCTTATCCATGCTCATCCTCATCTTGTCGGTGGGCATGTTTTACACGATGCCTTGGCAGCGCTCAACTCGCGAAATGGTAGTTTTGCTAGGGGTAGGGTTTTATTCAATTGCTACAGTCTCAATGATATTCGCAAAGTGCCCGAAATGCGGTTACCTGTTCCACAATGTTCTTGGTTTCAACAACCCACTTTCACGAAAATGTAGTCACTGTTCTCGCTCTCTTAATGACGACATCATCTAAATATGTTCCAGCTTTAGCACTAGGGCCCTCAATGATGGTTGTCTCCAGTCGCGGCTCTAACGGCGGCTCACTGAAAGCGCAAAAAGGGGGCAGGCTCCTTTTTAAACCAGGTGTCTGCCCCCAACTAACAAAAGAATAAAAAGCCAGCTGCGTTTCCACAGCTGGCTTTAAATATCCACCTATTTCTTATCCTCCAGATAACCCAGCGTTGCATTCCAGAACGACAGGTCATACTGAATTTTCTCGTAAAGCTTGGCGTTCATAATGACCACTCCGGCGATTTCGGCAACGGCCGAAAGGAAGGTGACATCTTCCTGACTGTAGGCCCGCTTCTGTGCCGAGTAAATCCGCAACACACCGATCTCGCGACGTTGAGCGATAATCGGCAGTGAAAGGATTGAAGCGATCCCTTCGGCGACGGTTTCGGTCGGATATTCAAGACGCGGGTCAGTGGCGGTGTCTTCAATCAGCACCGGCACTCCCTTGAGTGTCTCCTGAATACTCTTGTCGGCGTGCGGCGGTCCTTTGGTCAGAAAGCGTTCACTCAATCCTTTACTGGCGAGCAATTCAAGTTCGTTGGTCGACTCGTTGATCAAACGCAAGGCCGCAGCCTTTACATGCATCAGATCGGTGACCCGCTCGATGATCAGCTCCATCACCTCACGCGAGTCGAGGGTTGAGAGGAGTGCCTTGGTGATTTCGTGCAGAGTGCGGAAATATTCAAGGCTATGTTCGGCCTCATCCGGATCGGGAGCAAAGGCGCAGACCTGTTGTTCAACCTCGGTCGGTTCTTCCGCCATTTCAATGCCGACATCCTGCAACAGGCTCGAAAGCTTGATCCCTTCAGATTCATAGAGTCTGGCATTGGCAATTGCCAGCCCGCCCAGTTCGGCCATCGCCGCAACCAGTTCTACCTCTTCGGCACTGTAACTACGCAGTTCGGCACTGTAAAGCCGCAGCACTCCGATCGACTTCCCGGAAGCTTCCAACGGCAGCGACAACATGGTGTTGATTCCCTCTGCGCGCATTTCATCCCGGTACTGAATACGTGGATCATCATAAGCATTCTTTATACAGATCACCTTCCCACTAAGCACCTCAGGAACACTAAGGTCGGAATCGAGTACACCCTTGTTGAGATAGGCATCACTCAACCCGCAAGAAGCGACCTGCTCGAGCTGATGGGTCTGTTCATTCAGTAATCGCAGACTGCCGCCCTTGACCCTTAGTGCCGCGACCGAACGCTCAACCAAGGTGTCGAGCGTGACCTGCAGAGAGGCAGAAGAAAGAATTGTCTGAGCTGTCTCATAAAACAGCTTAAAATACGAAATTGACTGGCTTTGCTGCATAAGTAAATGTTCCCCCTGAGTCGATTTGAGACAATGTTCTATTTTTTAGTATATCGATAAATCCGGAGAAGGAGAAGATTTTTTTAGAAAGTTTGAAACGGATATCCCGCAGCAAAAAGACAAAACGGCCCTTAAAGCTCTAGAATCATTCAGCGTGCGCTCTCAGATGGCATTTCGGAGCTATTTTTGCTAACCTCTCCGCCGAACCGATATCGACCTAACACCCTTTGCCCCGGATATATCGATGCAGGAACCTCAATCCGAAATAGAAGACAACCGCCCAGAGAGCCGCGAACCGGTCGTCGAGCAGCCCCCGCAGAAAAAGGGCCTGCTGCGCAAATTCGGCCCCATCGGCTTGCTGCTTTTTTACCTCTTCGGCAAACTCAAATATGTTGGCGTCATCCTGCAGATCGGCAAGTTTAAAACCTTTTTCAGCATGCTGATCAGCGTCTGGGCTTATGCCATGTTCTGGGGCTGGCCGTTTGCTGCCGGTTTTGTCGCGCTGATCTTTGTCCACGAAATGGGCCACGTGGTGGCCCTGCGGATGATGGGAATCAAAGCGACAGCGCCGATGTTTATCCCCTTTGTCGGTGCCCATATCACGATGAAACAGATGCCACAGAACGCTTTTGTTGAAGCCGTCGCCGCTTATGGCGGCCCGCTGCTCGGCACTTTGGGCGCTATCGGCTGCGCCGGAGCAGGTTACGTTACCGGCAACCCTTTCTGGTTCGCTTTGGCGACCTCCGGCTTTCTGCTTAACCTGTTTAACCTGCTGCCGATTTCCCCGTTGGACGGCGGCCGGATCATTGGCGTTATCAGACCAAACTCTGGATTCTCGGGCTGGTCGGCGCGGTCGCGCTCTTCTATTACACCTGGTCACCGATTATCGCCCTGATTGTTATTATGGGAAGCTTTCAGATTTATTCGGCGAAAAAACGCTCCGCCGGCGAAAAAGCTCGCTATTATGATGTCAGTCCGGGCAAACGGGTCGGCATGGGATTGGCTTTTCTTGCCCTGCTGGCAGTGACCTCCTTTGGTATGCTGGCGATGCAGATCCCGCTGGATAATTTCCAGCAGCATGGGGAAATCGCTCCACAGCCTCCGGAGGGCAATAATTCACAGATTCGCGTGCGCACG
>CALZLE010000349.1 GCA_945788205.1 uncultured Desulfuromonadales bacterium | reverse complement strand
GGAATCCGCCGCCTTGGATGCGTAAGGCAATGATGAAATAAACACAGGAGCAAGGTGGAGGGTGCCAATGTGTTCCTGATCCCTTGCTTTTTGAACATTCAACCTACTATTTACGGAGATAAGAACATGGCTTTAGTAACTGGATTAACGAAGGGCGGAGCCACCTGGACGCCAACATTTGTCGAGGCGGTCGACCATGAAAAGTGCATCGGCTGCGGTCGTTGTTTCAAATCCTGCTCGCGCAAAGTGCTTGGTCCGGTCGAAATCGAAGACGAAGAGACCGATACCCTCAACATGAAAATGGAAGTTGTCAGCGCAGATGCCTGTATCGGCTGTGCCGGCTGTGGCGTTGCCTGTCCGAAGAAGTGCTTCACCTTCGCAACCATGGAAGCTTAACAGGAGAGCACTATGCTTATTGCAGTCGCATCGAAAACCGGCAGCGAAGTTGATCAGCATTTCGGTCATGCCGAACGGTTTCTGATTTACGATTACGGCAGTGGCAGCCCGAAACCGATAAAGGAAGTCACTGTCGAAAAATACTGTTCCTACGACCCTGATCATCCGTTTCGTCATCCGCAGTTTAACGGCATCGTCAGTGCCCTGGAAGGCTGCAAGATGGTGGTCACCGAGATGATCGGCGATCTGCCGAAGCAGGAACTGTTGAAAGTTGGGATCACTCCGATTGTCACCAAGGGCCCGAATGCCGACGCCTTGAAGCTGGCCCACGATTCGGTCTGCGGGGGCGGTTGCAAAGGGGGGAAGCGCGCGGCAGGGACCTGTCAGCACGTTTAGCCGAGGTGAATTAGCAATATGGAATTTTGATTTTCCAGAGATGCAATGGCCGATGGCAGGGGCAGTATCACTCAGAGGGGTGATGCTGCCCATTTTTTGTTTACCCCAGTTGTATACGCTGGCTGCTGGAAAATATTTGCATGTTTGGATTCAGAGCTATCTGAAAAAGGAGGATATTTTATGTTGGTTGTCTCTTGCATCAAGCAGGTTCCCGACACCACCCAGGTGCAGATCGACCCCGTCACCAATACCCTGATTCGTGACGGTATCCCGTTTATCACCAACCCCTATGACACTCACGCCCTGGAAGAAAGTCTGCGGTTACGGGATGACTACGGAGTGCGTTCTGTGGCTCTGTCGATGGGGCCGCCCAACGCAGAAGCGACTTTGCGCAAGGCCTGCGCCCTCGGCGTCGATGATGCCATTTTGCTCTCCGATCGCTGTTTCGGTGGTGCCGATACTTTGGCCACCAGCAGTGTCCTTTCTGCCGCTATCGAGCGTCTGTCTAAAGCTGACGATTTGGCCATTGTTTTTTGCGGCAAGCAGACCATCGACGGCGACACCGCTCAGGTCGGCCCCGGCATCGCCTCGCGGCTCGGCCTGCACCAGTTGACCCTGGTTGACCGGATCGAACTACTCGACCTCGACCAAAAATTGATCCGCGTACGCCGCAAGCTGGAAGGACGTTACGAGGTTGTCGAAGCACCGCTGCCGGTGATGATTACCGTGGTCCGCGAGATCAACCAGCCGCGTTATCCGACCGTGCCGATGCGTTTGGCGGCGGAAACACGCGAGGTCACAACCTGGGATAACAGTGTCCTGCAGCTCGATGTTGAAACCATCGGGCTGAAGGGTTCACCGACCTGGGTCAGCAAGATCTTTTCACCGCAGCGTGATCAGGGCGAGATCATCGGTGATGGTCTCAATGATCCGCAAGGAACTGTCCAGCTGTTGCTCGATAAACTTTTATCCAAGGATCTGCTGGCGGTTTAAGCAACGAGGTTGGAATTTTAAGTAAGGATTTAATGCTATGCAAGAGACAAAAGTTAAGAAGCCACGGGGCGTGGCTCGTATTGTTGCGGGCAAGTGTGTCGCCTGTGGTGAACGTTGCGCCAGCGCCTGTCCGATTGATGGGATCCGCATGAACGACGCGGGAGAGCCGCAGTCGATCGATGAAGCAGCCTGTATCGGTTGCGACAAGTGTGTCAAAGTCTGCGCCGTCGGTGCGCTGGAGATGTTTTACTCACCGGAACAGCTGGAACAACTCAAACTCTGGGAAGCGCAGAGAAATGGTGCGGAGGAACTCGACCCGGAAGATCGGGCTTTGCAGAACAAGCTTGCCCAGTATAAAGGGGTCTGGGTGTTTATCGAACAGTACGCCGGTGAGGTCGCCAAGGTTTCCTGGGAACTGCTCGGCACCGGCCGCGAACTGGCTGACACACGCGGTGTTGAGTTAACCGCAGTCATCATCGGCCACAATATTGATGGAATTCGCAGCGAGGCCTACGGTTATGGCGCCGACGCGGCGATCCTGCTCGACCATGCGGTTTATGCCAACTATCGCACCGAACCTTTCACCGACGCCCTTTGCCACCTGATCGACAAGCACAAGCCGGAGATCATTCTGATGGGTGCGACCGGTCAGGGGCGCGATCTGGCCGGTTCAGTCGCCACCGTAGTGAAGACCGGCCTGACCGCCGACTGCACCGGTCTGGACATCGACAAGCACGGCAACCTGGCGCAAACCCGCCCGGCTTTCGGCGGCAACATCATGGCGACCATTATGTGTGACAAGTTTCGCCCGCAGATGGCGACCGTACGGCGGCAGG
>CALZLE010000348.1 GCA_945788205.1 uncultured Desulfuromonadales bacterium | reverse complement strand
GACCTACCGAACCTCTGGCGACCGCATGCGGACAGCTTTGTCAAAGTAGACTCACTGCCGATGCTGGGCAGCGGCAAGCTGGATCTGCGCGGCTTGCGACAGCTGGCGGAAGCGGTTATCTGCTGAGCAAAAAAAGCGGAGTTTATGCCTTTTGAGACACACAGACTAAAGACAATCCAAATGACAACAAGAATGAAAGTTCGTTGACAAGTCGACTGACTGATCTTATTCTATAAATAAAACAGAATGGCGGAGGTGTCGAATGTCAACCTTTGAAAAATTTGATAAGCCGGGTGAGAGATTTTCAAAGAAGATCTCAGTATGGAAGCAAGGTGTTATCCATATCAGTAAAGGGACAATGAACTATTTCTCTTTGAAGGGCTTAGGCTTTTGCACCCTACATTACGACCGCAAGGCCAACAAGGTAGGACTTCAGTTTGTTGGGACCGATGATGGCCAGGGAGTGGTAAAACTATCCTATCGAGATGTTGGGGCGGTTATCCCAAGTAAGAGCTTTCTTGACTATTACC
Source organism: uncultured Desulfuromonadales bacterium (assembly GCA_945788205.1). Classification (GTDB taxonomy): domain Bacteria; phylum Desulfobacterota; class Desulfuromonadia; order Desulfuromonadales; family Geopsychrobacteraceae; genus Malonomonas. The sequence continues at coordinate 2,459 of CALZLE010000348.1, read as the reverse complement.
AGATCAACTATAATCCGTCGCGGCAGTATCTTCTGGAGCAAGACCCAGATAGCGGTTTGCTGGTTTTCGATTTAGGTGCTCCCCTTGAAGATGGCTACGTAGAACATCCAGACGGTCGCTGTGCTGAACATGCGGTTGCTGCTCTTTTTAGCTTTTTGCATGAGCAAGACGTAGCCTTGAAACCGCAGCAAACTGGCCTGCTCGGAAGGTATTTGTTTGAGGCGGGTGTCTACCTGAACTTTGAGCAGGCAGCCATGGAAACCAGCCTGGATGATATTTTCCGCCGGGCGAAAGAAAATACTCCCCGGGAAAGACCTGCGTTACCCCTTGAAAAAAAGGTATTTGATCTTTTCCAGGAACTTTTGTGAGTTTCAGGCAATATCACCGATTAAATTGAAGCATGCGTTCTAAGGTTGTTAACTCTTTAAGCCCCCAATGGGCGAGGTAGCAGGAGGAGAGAATGAAAGAAAGTATTACAGGCAGGGTCGGAAGAATCGTTAGCAGCAGCGTTAACGCTCTGGTCGATGCCATTGAAAATGTTGCTCCCGCGATGGTCATGGAAGAAGCGATCAGGGAAGTCGACGCTGTCCTTGATGAGGTCCGTGTAGAACTAGGCAAAACGCTGGCGCAAAAACACTTGGCCGGGCAGCGCTTATCGGACAACCGAAAAAAACACACCGACCTATCACAAAAGGCCCAGATTGCCGTCACCGAAAAGCGTGACGATTTGGCTGAAGTCGCCATTGCACAACTGATGGATATCGAAGCTCAGATTCCCGTGTTGGAAAAGGCCGTCACAGAGGCGGGTGCACGCGAATCTGAACTTGAAGGCTATGTTGCGGCCTTGCAGGCAAAGCGTCGGGAAATGCGCGAAGAGTTGGTGCTCTATACTAAGTCAGAAGAAAAATCGGCAGCGACTGGCTCAGGTTCTGCGGCGGTTCCAGCGGATATCTCGGCAAAGGTCGATAAGGCCGGGTCGGCTTTTGATCGAATCATGGAGAAGAACACTGGCCTCCCGAGCTCTTCAGCTGGCGCTGACCATGCTGGCAAGCTAGCAGAGCTGGAAGAACTGGCCCGCCAAAACCGGATCAAGGAGCGCTTGGCAGCTATTAAAGCCAGCGAGTAATAGATTATGTTCGAATTTATCACCGAAGGCCCCAACTTGCCGTTCAGCGTGGCGCTGATGATCATGGTTTTCATCGCGCTGCTAGAAGGGGTTGGTACTTTATTTGGAGTCGGCCTGTCCAACCTTATTGAAACCCTCCTGCCCGATATGGACATCGACTTCGATGCCGACCTGCCAGAGGGTGATTCATCATTTGCCATGTCTAGGGTGTTGGGTTGGTTGCAGTTCGGAAGGGTCCCGGCGCTAATTCTGCTGGTCGTCTTCTTGACTGCGTTTGGATTAGTTGGGCTTGGAGTGCAGATGGTAGCCGTTGATACCATCGGTTCACTGATGCCTGGCACGCTCGCCGCTTTACTTGCCTTTATGGCGAGCTTGCCGTTGATGAGGATATTTGGCGGGGCGCTGTCCCAAATTTTACCCAAGGACGAAACCAGTGCGGTGAGCGAAAAAACCTTTATCGGCCGGGTTGCCACAATCACTTTAGGTACTGCAAAAAAGGATTCACCGGCAGAGGCAAAGTTGGAAGATCAATTCGGGCAAAGTCATTACTTAATGCTTGAGCCGGACCTGGAAGAAGAAGAATTTAAGCAGGGGGAACAGGTCCTGCTGGTCAGTAAGGCGGGTGGCCGTTTTAAAGGAATTCGAAATCCCAGTTCGGGGCTTGTCGATTAACACACTTTATTGTCAAAATTATTTTTAAAGGAGAGGGTAATGGAAGGAATGATATCAATTGCAGTGCTCGCCGGGATGGTCCTTGTTGCACTAACAACAATCGGGATGATTTTTGCGCGGCTTTACAAGCGTGCCAGTAAAGAACTATCTTTTGTCCGCACCGGTTTTGGCGGGCAAAAGGTGATCATGAACGGGGGAGCATTGGTGCTACCGGTGCTTCACGAGACGATCCCGGTCAATATGAACACCCTGCGTTTGCCAGTCAATCGCGCCAATCAGCAGGCCCTTATCACCCGGGACCGGATGCGGGTCGACGTGCTGGCCGAGTTTTATGTACGGGTCAAGCCGGAGGCAGACTCGATTGCCAACGCAGCTCAGACCCTGGGTCTTCGTACCGTGCAACCGGAATCTCTCAAGGAGTTGGTGGAGGGTAAGTTTGTCGACGCTCTGCGAGCTGTTGCTGCCGAAATGGCGATGGAGGAGCTCCATGAAAAGCGAGTCGATTTTGTACAGAAGGTTCAGCAGGTCGTTTCTGAAGATTTGCTGAAAAATGGACTGGAGCTTGAGTCGGTATCCCTCACCGGACTGGATCAGACCGGAAGAGAATATTTCAACCCGGACAATGCCTTTGATGCCGAAGGCTTGACCCGCCTAACAGATG
>CALZLE010000347.1 GCA_945788205.1 uncultured Desulfuromonadales bacterium | reverse complement strand
GTCATATACTGAAAAGCCATATCATCCAGAATGCCGAGCATACCAGGCGGCAGATCGATAACGGTCGGACCGTCCTTGAGTAGGTCCAGAAAGCCGACGGCGTACATGGTGGAGGTGTTGCCGGTCAGCAGAACCGTCTTGGAATCCATCAGGCTGTCCCAGATGATGATTTTATTGGAGGTGTCTGCGCCGACCGCCGCTTGCCCTTCGCGAAGGGCATTGACGGACAGGGCTGGAATTGAATTCAGGTACACATTTACGGCACGTGAAGTGTCGAGATAGTCGTAAATCGCTTTCGTGCTTTCTTTTGTCGGCACTCCGTCAAAGTATTTGAGCGTCCCGATAGAGGTTTGGATTTTGTCCGGCGCGGTAAACGCTTTCGGAATGTCCGTGGTCATTTTCATTTTCGGTGATGCTGCCCATGCAGCCGTTGTCAGGCCGGCCACCATCAATCCTGTAATGGCCATGGTTGCTAATGATTTCATTTTCATCGTTGAATCTCCTTTTTGTTCCGGCGAGGCGAGTTTTAACCGGCCCCGCCGGTTTTATCAGAAAACTGTTTTTCTCTATAGATCGCCTTTTTATCGGCGACGCAGAGACGGTCTCGGCTTCGGCATAGGTCTGCTGGGAAGCTGTGACGGCCGGCCCATACTTGGCGGCTTGGGCTTAATGTGTCCGGGCTGAACAGGCCTGCGATCATAGTCGTGATGGACATATACGTCTCTTCCCCAGTTAGGATAAGGGTCATGGTAACTCTGGTAATAGACATGACCGCCGCCCGAACTGGCACAACCACCTAAAAACAGCCCCGCGATGACAAACATAACTCCGGATATGAGATTAATTGGTTTTCCCATGATGATTACTCCGCCGCCGTTGTTTTTGCCGACCATCGCTCGATAATTACTAACGCGCCTGACGGATCAGACAGCAATGACACGCGATTGCCGTCGGCGGTTTGTCTGGGCTCAACCAAGATCTTTCCCCCCAGATTTTTTGCCTTCACGACAATCTCATCGGTATCGGCGACCCGTACCACCGGCACCCAGCGCATCTCAAGCTTACTGTTCGCCGAGTGGCGGATACCCGCTCGCCATTTCCCATCTTTCATCAGGATCAGATAGTCGGTTTTTTCACCCTCAAAATGGTATCCGGCAAGTTTTTGGTAAAACGCAATTGAGGCATCGACGTCATTGGACCAAAGTTCGTGCCAAAGCCACGACCCGATGACCGGTTCTTTATCCTCCGGGTCCCCGCCCGAGGCGTGCAGCATCAGTAGCTGCGCACCCTGGGGATCTCTTACCAAGGCACCCCGGCCGCGATTGCGCATCTCCAAAGGTCCTTTATGAACGATGCCTCCCTCCTTGGTTACCAAAGATACCGCTTTGTCCACATCCGCAACAGAAAGCGTACAAAGCCACCGCCCTGCATTTTTTATCTCGGAAACATCTTTAATTTGAGCCATACCGCCAATGCTGTGGCCATCATTTTTGATCACCGTGTAGTCGCCGAGCTGCTCGAACGTCCAGCCGAAAAGGTGGCCATAGAATTTCTTAGCCACCGAAACATCATCGGTTAGCAGATCGTTCCAGACGAATTTCCCCGGAAAATGTACCCCCGTGGGTGTATCGGTGACAGGGGTCAACGCCAACCCGGAAGTCTGCTTCATCCCCGCGCAACCCGTGAGCACAAATTGGATCAAAATAAATATCACCGCAGCGTATAGCCCGTATCGAGGCAAGCGGCTTCGCGGTCTGGGGGACGGTAGCGTCCGTATTCGTGCATTTAGATCCATCATCGTCAACATCTCCTATGTTCTACTATTTACCAACTCCAGCTCACTCGGTCGCCAGGTCTTGTCCAGCCAGGGCTCAAGCGGGCCGTACATGCACAGGATGATGAACCAGCTCTTGCCGGGGATGGTCTGGATCCAGTTGTTCTCCCTGCCCTTTGGCGCTTTGGGAGCAAAGTAGATATCATACGAGCCATCTTTGTTGGCTTTGACCTCTCCGCTTAAACTATTTACCCCGGCATTAGGTTGGTCGCTCTGAAGCATGCTGCACGCAGAGAAACCACAAACGCTGAAACAAGTATGGCAGTGACCAGCACTGTCACAGCGACACCTCCGATCCTGCTAATTTTTTATCATCTGAACCTCATGAATCCTGTTGGACCAATATTTTCCGCAATTCCTCTTCCTTTTCGATGAGGTCTTCTTGCTTAATTTTTAGCTGCTCTATCTCGCCGGCACTCCGGATGTTATTGAACCGTGAATCCAGTTGTTTATGGTTTTAGAAACGAAGTTGCAGCTGCGTTCCCAGGATCACAGCCCTGTCGGTATCCGGCAGGGCTCCGTCAACCACTTGTCCGTCGAGGGACAAGTGAATGGCCGGGGTGAGTTCGAGGTTATAAAACAGCTCCCACACCGAGGACGAGTCGTCAATTCCAACTAAGTTGCCGAGACGAAGGTCTTGTAGTTTGGTGTAGTTGAAACCGATACCCATGGTGTCGTTGTCCCGTCTGGGGAATAGTCCCTTGGCGCTAACACCGAAGCTGATGAGATAGTCAAGGGGGTTGGTGTCTTTGTCGGCAAACTGGTAGCGACAAAAGACGCCCACGCCTTCCAGATCCTGCTGCCCATTGTTGATATCGACTTTTTGTT
>CALZLE010000346.1 GCA_945788205.1 uncultured Desulfuromonadales bacterium | reverse complement strand
ATGCAGCAGGAACAACAGCGGCTGCAAGACAAGCTGCTGCATGCTCAAAAACTGGAAAGCCTGGGAGTGTTGGCGGGTGGAATCGCCCACGATTTCAACAACATTCTGATGGCGGTACTCGGCCATTGTGAACTGGCACTGCGCAAAATCGTTAAAGAATCACCGGCGAAACAGAACATCGAAGAGATAAAAAGCGCTGCCAACAAAGCGGCTGACTTATCCAACCAGATGCTGGCTTATTCGGGCAAAGGAAAATTTATCGTTGAACCGCTCGATCTGTCGAAAGTTGTCGATGAAATGCAGCAGATGCTGACTATATCGATCAGCAAAAAAGCGCTACTCCGCTATGAATTCACCCCCAACCTACCAAGTGTCGAAGCGGATGCGACTCAGATGCGACAGGTCATTCTCAATCTGGTCATCAATGCTTCTGACGCCATCGGCGACAAGAGCGGCGTAATTGCCATTACCACAGGAGTCATCGATTGCGACCAGGCCTACCTGCGCGATAGCTGGCTCGATGAAAACCTGCCGGCGGGGCAATATGTCTATCTCGAAGTTGCGGACACCGGCTGTGGCATGGACCAGGAAACAATTGAACGTATTTTTGAGCCCTTCTTCAGCACCAAGTTTACGGGGCGCGGACTCGGCATGGCTGCTGTTCTGGGGATCGTCCGGGGTCATCATGGCGCCATCAAAGTTTACTCTGAATTGAACAAAGGCTCGACCTTCAAGATCCTGCTCCCAGCAACATCCAAACCTGCAGCATTATTTGACCTTGATCAGAATATTGAGCCTCTGCAGGGGAGCGGAAACGTTCTGCTGGTGGACGATGACGAAACCGTGCGCAGTATCGGTCGTGACATGCTGCAGGAATTTGGCTACACAGTTATAACAGCCGAAGATGGTCGGGACGCCCTGGAAAAATTCATGCAAGCAGACGACATTTTCTTTGTGCTGATGGACCTGACCATGCCGCACATGGACGGCGAGCAGGCTTTCCGCGAATTGCGCCGCATCGACCCCAAAGTTAAAGTCATCATGAGCAGCGGCTACAACGAACAGGAAGTTTCACAGAAGTTTGCCGGCAAGGGGATATGCGGTTTCCTGAAAAAACCTTATCAGCTTTCGGCACTGCAGAAGGCGATTCAAAGTTTGAACAGCTGAAATGTCGTCGTTGCGACTCGACGTGACACTTAACTTGATTCTGCCTCACTTATGATCTCTCCTATGACGCTCTTACATGAGCAGAGTAAAAATACGGCACGTTTAGGGTCCCGGTTCAGCCGGGGCCCTTCTGCTTCTGGTTTTAGCGGGGAGGGAGGCCCAATCTCATATCTTCTGAGTTTTAAAACTTAAACAAATCGGCCTCAAGCTGACAGATCCGTTTCGTATTTGTAACCAACACCGTAAACAGAATGAACCAGCTCAACATCGGTCGCAACGGCAGCAATTTTTTTGCGCAACTTTTTTACATGGCTGTCGATGGTGCGATCACAGACAACACGCTGGTCGCTGTAAAGCAGATCCATCAACTGATCGCGGGAATAGATCCGCCCCGGCCTTTGCGCCAAGATACTCAGCAGCTTAAACTCAACCGCCGTCAGATCGAGCTTTTTGCCTTTCAGCGTCGCCAGGTAACTTTCTTCGTCGAGAAATAAAAGCTCTGCCTTTTCCTGCGGGTGTGCCGAGCTGCGGCGCAGAACGGTTTTCACCCGGGCAACAACCTCACGCGGGCTGAAAGGTTTACAGATGTAGTCATCGGCACCCAACTCCAGGCCGAGCAACCGGTCGATCTCTTCCACCCGGGCGGTCACCATGATGATCGGCACAGTGGAGAAGCTGCGGATCTCTTTGCAGATCTCCAGGCCATCTTTGTTCGGCAGCATCAGGTCGAGCAGGATCAGGTCGGGAGAGCTCTCCTTCACCCAAGCAATCACCTCTGCACCGTCGGCAAGCCATTCGGTGGCATAGCCCGACTGCTGCAGATAATCGCGGTGCAGTTCGGCCAGCCGCTGTTCATCTTCAACAATCAGTATTGTCTGTTCCATCGTAGATCCTTTTTATCCTGCCAGCGGAAACTTGATCGTGATCTTCAGGCCACCGAGCTCCGATTCAGTCACAGTAATTTCGCCCTGATGAGCCTCAACGATATTACTGCAGATCGCCAGTCCCAACCCAGCTCCGCCTTTGCTTCGATTGCGTGACCCCTCAACCCGGTAGAGACGATCGAACAGTTTCACCCGCTGCTGGGCGGAAACTCCGGGGGACGAGTCTTCGAAGATGAAAAGGAGGTTGCCGCTGCTTTCCACCATCTCCACATTGACCTGCCCGGGCGCATCAGTGTAACGCAAACTGTTTTCCAGCAGATTATCGAACAGCTGCTGCAACCTGTCCGGATCAGCCAGAAATGAAACCGCCAAGTCGTTCGGCAACTGCGAGTTCAATTGCAGATCATTTTCCACAAAGCGTTTCTCGAACGATTCAAGTGTCCCCTGGAGAAGACCGAACGGATCGACTGTCACCTTTTTATAGTTGAGCGCGCCGATATCAGACATCGACAGCTCGTAAAGATCGTCAACCAGACGGCCGAGATGCATCACCTCGCCATGCAAAGCCTCGAACCTTTGCGCACCCGGCTGACGGATGCCGTCCTGCAGCGCTTCGATATCGCCTCGCAGCACCGCCAGCGGTGTACGCAGTTCATGGGAGATGTCGGCGACCCATTGCTGGCGGGCCTGTTCGTTCTTCTCCAACGTCATCGCCAGACTGTTGAAGTCGGTGGAAAGCTGGCCCATTTCATCCTTTGTGACCACCGGAATACGGGTTTGGTAGCGACCGGTTATCAGTTTACGGGTGCCGTCAGTCAGTGCCTTGATCGGCCGCAACAGATGAATTGTCAACGGATAGGAAAGCAGCAACGAAAGTAACGCCATCGCCAGTGCGACCAAGGCAAAGGACTCGGTCTGCTGCTCGACAAACAGCAGATCTCCAGCATCGGAGAGCTCTTTTATCGGTGCAAGGGCCAGAAAACCGACAGTCTCCCCCTGCAACTCCAAGGGGGTTAAACTATAGTTGTCGCTTCTTTTATCCGGCGAGAATATCGGCTTTTTATCTGCGTTGAAGAGGGCAAAAGGAGGTTCCGGTCGCCGCGGTGGCGGGAATTTCCCCCCGGGATGCCGCGGTCCGCCCAGCCGTGGAGAACCGAACTCTAATCT
>CALZLE010000345.1 GCA_945788205.1 uncultured Desulfuromonadales bacterium | reverse complement strand
CTTTGTAGCCATGATCAAATTCAAAACCGCCACCATAAGTGAAATTGTTACCGCTGTTTTTCTCGCTCGAGACAAAAGACCCTTCTGTATAGGTCTCTTTATTTTCCCACCAGGACCAGCCTAACTTGCCGATTGTTTACCGCAGCAGGGCGATAATCTGTTCGGCAACCTGCTGCGGAGTTTTTTCGTCAGTATTTATCTCATGATGGGCGGCAGCATGATAAAGGGGAGTGCGGCGTTCGAGGACTTCGGCGACTTCCTCGGTGAAGGTTTTGCCTTCGACCAGCGCTGGTCGTTGGTTGTCATCCTTGATGCGGGCGACGATCGCTTCAACGGAAGCCTGCAGCCAGAATACCCGGCCATTCTGTTGGAGGATTTCATTGTTCTCCGGGCGTTCGATTACGCCGCCGCCGCAGTCGATGACCAGCTGGTCGAGCCCGGCCAGTTTACGGGCTTCGGCAGTTTCCATGTCGCGAAATTTCGGCCAGCCGAATTTTTCGACAATCTCGGGAATCGGCATGCCGGCTGACTTGACGATCTCCTCATCCATACTGATGACTTTACGACCGAAACGCTTGCCGAGCAGATGGCCGACGTGGCTTTTTCCGGTTCCACGATAACCGATCAGTACAATATTCATACACCGAGCTCCTTGAGTACGACCTGCCTCATCAACTCGACCGGGGCATCGATGCCGGTGAATTGTTCGAACTGCAGGACTGCTTGATTGATGAACATTTCGACGCCGGAGATGGTTGTGCAGCCTTTGGCTTTGGCTTCTTTGAGTAGCCGGGTTTCAAGCGGGTTGTAAACCGCATCGAAGACCACCTGTCCGGACCGGAACAGTTCGGCCGGGACCAGCGTCGCATCCTCTTTCGGGTGCATGCCGATCGGGGTACAGTGGACAATCACGTCGCTTTTCGCCATTGCTGCGGCAATTGTTGTTTGGTTTGAAACTGCCGAGCTGACCTGTTTGTTGGTACCGTTTTGCAGATCGGTCGTTAGCCCCTGCAGCAGGCTTTCATCGATATCAAGCATCACCAGTTCAGCCAGTTCGGTGCGGTTGGCCAGGGTAAAGGCGATGGCGCGCGCGGCACCGCCGCAACCGAGCATCAGCACGGTTTTTCCGGTCATATCAACATCGGCATCGAGTAACGCTTTTAAGGCGCCCGGTCCGTCGGTACCGAGACCGATCAGCTTACCTTCATCGCAAATCACTGTGTTGATCGAACCGATAGCGCGGTCGACTTCGGCGATCTCATCGACATGCTCCATCACTTCGATTTTGTGTGGAATGGTCACGCTCATGCCGCGAAAGTTGCCGAGGGCGCGCATTCCGGCCAGAGCGCTGGCGACATCTTCGACCTGGCAGGCAACATAAACGAAATCCTGGCCGGTTTCGGCGAAGGCGGCGTTGTGAATTGCTGGTGACATGCTGTGACCGACCGGGTTGCCGATCAGGGCACAGAATTGGGTTTTCGGGCTGATGGAACTTTTATCCTGCATTGAGATTCCTCCAATTGATGACATTTCGGTTTTGCAAAAACGCTATCCTAACGCAACAGTGGCGTCGGACAAAAGGGGCAATTTCAGCTTTTCAGCATCCGGGTTCGCTGCCGTCGCTCAGCAAAATCAACTTCGTGACTCATCTTCCAGATGACTCGCAGGCGGCGCCAGACTGATGGGAGTGTGCAAAGAGCAGAAACGGAACAAACAGCGATAAACAGAATGGCTGCATTGCCCCGATATTCGAACCAGAAGGCACGGCGGACGTAGCCATCTCCAAAATGGAGCAGCGTCGCAAACAACAAAGAGTAGAGCGCGACCCGCAGCAGTAACTTCAGGTTGATGCTGTATTTGATCTGGCCGGTGGCTTTTTTTGCAGTCGTTTCCAGCGGGTCAGCAGCAGGCCGTGCAGGCAAAAAAGCAGGGCCAGCAGATTACTCAGTAGCTGGATTGCCAAAAAGCCGGATAGCCCACCCCAGAGAATGGCGATGAAAATACTGTTGGTCGACATTGCAGCGCGTTTTCCTTTGTGACAGCAGAAAATTTTACGGATTCTAGCACCTGTTATCATCGAGTGGTCAATAATCTTGACATGCCATCGGCGCAGGCCTACCCTGCGCAGGTCTGTTTTTCCTGTTCGGATACGATTTAACTATAGGAACTTACGTGGAAAATTCACAATTGCCAGGGCAAAGATATGATCTGATTGTTGTCGGTGGTGGCCCGGCGGGAATGTTTGCCGCTGGTTTTGCGGCACAGAATGGGGCGCGGGTGCTGTTGCTGGAAAAGAACCGTCGCTGTGGTGCCAAAGTGCTGATCACCGGCAAGGGGCGTTGCAACCTGACCAACAGCGAGACTGATCCGCTGCGTTTCGTTGAACCTTTCGGGCGACAGGGCAAGGCCCTGCTGACAGCTCTTTATGCCTTCGGTGTTGAGGATACGATCGATTTTTTCGAGCAGCGGGGCCTCAAATTGCAGACCGAGCGGGGCGGGCGAGTCTTCCCGGCCAAGGGTGGTGCGAAAGATGTGCAGAAGTTGTTGCAGCGGTTTGTTCAGGACGCTGGGGTCGAACTGCTTTGCGATTGTCGGGTAAAGCGGCTGCAGATTGATGCTGACCGGATTAGCGCAATTGAAACCGATCGCGGTCCTTTTGTTGCCGATCGGTATCTGCTGGCAACTGGGGGCCTTTCTTACCCGGAAACCGGCTGCACTGGCGACGGTTATGCGTGGGCTGAGGACTGTGGGCATAAGCTGGTTGAACCACAGGCTGCTTTGATGCCATTGACTTTGGCAGAGGACTGGACCGGCGAGTGGTGCGAGCTGAATTTGAAGAATGTCAAAGTAACGGCCAAGCGCAACGGAAAGCAGCTTGCCGAACGCTTCGGCGAGGCGTTTTTTACCCGCAATGGCATCGGTGGACCGATCATCCTCGATATGAGTCGCGAAGTTCGCGATGGGCTGAAAAAGGGGCCAGTGACTCTACATCTCGATTTAAAATCGGCGGTGACAGCTGAGTTGTTTGATAAGCGTCTACAGCGCGAGTTTTCTGAACTGAGCAATAAAGATTTTCGCAACGCCCTCGGTAAACTGTTGCCCAAAACGATGATCCCGCGCTTTATCGAATTGTCAGAAATCGACCCTTATAAAAAATGTCATTCGATCAGCAAAGTCGAGCGGAAAAAACTGCTCGATCTATTTAAAAATCTGACCTTGCAGGTCACGGGGCATGAGGGGCTGAAAAAAGCGATCATCACTTCAGGCGGGGTTTCGCTCAAAGATATCGACATGCGCAGCATGCGCTCGAAAAAAATTACCAACCTCTACTTCGCTGGAGAGCTGATCGATCTGGATGGACCGACCGGTGGGTTTAACCTGCAGGTCTGCTGGTCGACCGGTTATCTGGCCGGGATATCTGCAGCACAGGCGCTGACCGATTGTTATTGAATTTTTCCGACCGGGGCAAGGTAGATGGTAAATTCTTCATCGCCATCCAAACCGAGTAGCTTATCCATCAATTCCTGATTGTAAGCTGCAATGGCGCAGGTTCCGCAGACGATTGCCTCGCAGGCGAGATAGAGGTTCTGGCAGAGGTGGCCGACATCCATCAAGATGACGCGGTGTGCAGCCGTGTGGTAACGCCACTCGCTGCGCTTCGGGATGACGCTCCATACAAAGTTGACCGCCGCTGTTGCGGTAAATGCTTGGCCGAGAGTGCCGTGTGTAAGAGCTGTTTGCAGCATCGAACGTTCGACTTCCTGTTCGAGAACCAGAGCATGATCAAGAGGCAGGTAGCGATAAATCCCGGGTTGTAATCCTTCGACGTTACTGACGGCGAGGTAGGTTTCAAACGGATGGCGACAGCCAGCAGAGGGGACGGTGCGTAGAGCTGTTCCGGGGGCGATTTCTCCCTTGCAGCCCTGAGTGGCCCAAAGTAAATAAGCGAGCTCATCGAGAGAGAGGGATTGCTTTAGATAACGCCTGTGGCTGCAACGATTGTTGATCGCCTCAAGCAGGCTGGTGGCGGAGAAGTCGGGCCAATCTTTGGCCGCTGGTAGCGTTATCAACGTTTGATTTTCTGCGGGAGGTTTTTGGACCGGTGGCGGCGCGACGCCTTGATTTTGATCTGTCAGCTGAAAGTTCAGCTCCAGCCGCAAGCTGTCTTTGAGAAACTCCCGGTAGTTGGCCAATTCGCTCTTCTTCATAAACCCTCAAATCTATGCCTGCTTGAACTGTGACATGATTGGTCATGATAAGAGGATTCACGCGTCAATTGCAAATCATCTCATTGGCCAGTTGAGCGAGGTTTTTAATACCGTTTTCCAGCTCTTGATTCCAGATGCCGGTACAACTGAGGCGGATGAAGTTGTTGTATTTGTCCTGACTGGAGAAAATTGAACCGGGTGCCAGGCCGATACCAAGTTGCCGGGCACGGAAAAAGAAGTCGACACTGTCGATCTGGTCGGGCAGTTCAACCCAGATTGCCGCACCGCCTTCTGGAAATCCGGCCCGGGTTGTAGCCGGGAAGTGGCGTTGAATGCTGAACAGCAGTGCTTCCATCTGATTGCGGACTGCGGTGCGCAACTTCCGCAAGTGCCGTTCGTAATAACCGTCGCGTAAGAAGTTGGCGATAATCAACTGGTTGGGGGTGGCGGTGCAGATGTTGGTGGTTGTCTTGATGTCGATGGCCCGGTCGAAATAGCGCCCGGGAATCATCCAGCCGATCCGGTAACCGGGGGCGATGGTTTTGGAAAATGAGGAGCAGAGCAACACTTCCCCGCGTTGATCGTAGCTTTTGCAGCAAGCGGGTCGTTGCTCGCCGAAATAGAGGTCGCCATAAACATCGTCTTCGACCAGCGGAATGCTGCGGTCGGCGAGTAGTTCGACAATTTCCCGCTTAGTAGTGTCGTGGGTCAAGCTGCCGTCCGGATTGTTGAAGTTCGGCACCAGAATGGCAGCGCGAATGTCGAACTGTTCAATGGCACTTTTTACATCCTGTGGATCGATCCCGCTGCTTGAGGAAGGGATTTCGATGGCGCGGAGTCCGCAGTTCTCGAGTAACTGCAAAAAGCAGAAATAACTCGGCGACTGAATCAGCACATTGTCACCCGGTCGCGTCAGGGCGCGCAGAGCGATCGACAAACCTTCCATCGCACCACTGGTGATAATGATCTCTTCCGGACTGACACTGATTCCGGCCTCCAGTGAGCGCAGAGCAATCTGGCGGCGTAGGTCCATGTGGCCATTTACCGGTGTGTAATCGAGCAGTTGGGTGGGATTGCTGCGTGATACCGCTGCTGAAACTCGCGCCAGGGTTTTTGCCGGGAGCAATTCTTCGGCTGGACAGACGACGCCGAAGGGGAGCAGTTCGCGGTTGCCGAGTGCCTCCAGAACATTCTGAATCAGCCCGGTCCGTTTACTGACTGTCGGAACCAGCGCCGGGCGCGGTCGGCTGACCGGAGAGGGGAATTGCCGGGCTCCCGAACTGAGATAATAACCGGAGCGTTCCCGCGCTTCGATAACCCCTTTTTTTTCCAGCTCCAGGTAGGCTTGGCTGACGGTGGAAATGCTGACGCTCAACTGGCGGCTCAAGGAGCGCAGCGAGGGAAGTTTCTCACCCGGCAGCAGCGCTTTGCCGTCGATCAACTTGGAAATATGTTTTTCGACTTCCCGGTAGCGAAAATCTTCTTTTTGCATAAAAATGAATCCAG
>CALZLE010000344.1 GCA_945788205.1 uncultured Desulfuromonadales bacterium | reverse complement strand
TGATTAGCAGCCAGCAAGTCCTCCTCGATGGAGCCCCCGCCAAAGCGAGTTATAATCTCAAAGGGGGGGAGTTGATTCAGATCAGCTTTCCCGAGCCTGAACCAGCGGAGGCAGTCCCCGAAGCGATCCCCCTGAACATCCTTTACGAAGACCAACACCTGATCGTCGTTGACAAAGTGGCCGGAATGGTGGTACATCCCGCCGCCGGACATGCGCGCGGCACACTGGTCAACGCTTTGTTGCACCATTGTGACGATCTCGCCGGAGTCGGAGGTGAATTGCGGCCGGGAATTGTCCACCGGATCGACAAAGACACCTCAGGGGTTCTGGTGGCGACCAAAAATGATCAGAGTCATCAACACCTGGCAGCACAATTTAAAGCGCACACGGTCAAACGGCGCTACCTGGCGCTTGTCAATGGAGAGGTCGAGGCTGCTAAAGGGAGCATCGATCAACCGATTGGGCGGCATCAACAGCAACGCAAAAAAATGAGCAGTAATACCCGGCATGGCAAAAGGGCAGTCACTCACTGGAAACGATTACAAACCTATTCTGCTGATCGTCTGGCTCTGTTAGAGTGTCGGTTGGAAACTGGACGCACGCATCAGATTCGAGTGCATTTTTCGGAGCTCAACCTGCCCCTTTTGGGAGATCCGCTTTACGGTGGACTTGGCAGGTTGAAGAATATGGCTGACCAGCAATTGCGGAAGCTGATCGAGAAACTCCCCGGACAAGCGTTACATGCCCAGACGCTTGGTTTTATTCATCCGGTGAGCGAAGAATATATGGAGTTTTCCAGCGATCTGCCCGAAACGTTCGCGGCGATTTTGGACTACTTGGACCAGAAATATGCATATCCGGAAAAAACCGGATAATTAACAACAGCGGAGCCTGTTATGAAGCTTGTCAGAAATGGAAAACTCTCCTACCTGCAACCGTCCGGTTTGATCGATGGGATGGTGGCCGGGTTCAGTACCCGCAACGGTGGGGTCAGCCGGGCTCCCTATAATTCCTTGAATCTCGGTTTGAACACTGAGGACCAGCTGGCCAATGTAGAGGGGAATCGATCGACTTTGGCGCGCAGCTTTGATCTGCAACCGAATCAGTTGCTGACGGTCAAGCAGGTTCACAGTAAAGATTTGCTGATCATTGATGAACCGAACTACGATTTGAGTCACTTCCTCTCTTTGGAAGTCGATGCCATTATCACTAATCAGCCTGATGTCATGATCGGCGTTCTGGTTGCGGATTGTTTCCCCGTGTTGCTCTGGAACCAGAAGAAGTCAGTCATTGCTGCCGTTCATGTCGGCTGGCGCGGCGCCGCAGACGGAATCCTGCAAAAAGCGATCAGCAGTATGGAAGGGCATTTTGATTGCGACGCCGCAGATTTGCAGGCCGCCATTGGACCGGGGATCGGTGCACATAAATATGAAGTTGACCGTCCGGTTCGGGATGCTTTTCGGCAAGGGAGCGGTTTCTGGAATGAGATTTCCTCCGAAGTCAGTTTGGGGCACTGGCAGCTCGACATTGCCCTCAGTTGCCGTTTGCAGCTGGAGAAGCTCGGTTTGAAAGTGCAGAACATTGATCAGGCCGAAGAGTGTACCTGCTGTCATCCGGAGTTGCTGTTCTCCTATCGGCGGGATAACGGCAAGACTGGTCGGCAGATGGGTTTTATCAAGCTGCCATAATTATTGAAATTTTCAGAGAGTTGTAAAGAGGGGTCGCACACGCGGCCCCTCTTTTTTTGTCAAAGACGCAGGTTTTTTGCCGAATTTATATATTTAATTTGGTCATTGAGGTGGAGAATCAGATTTTTGTCAGTATCAACCACTATACTCACCCCAAATTTAAAACCGTATACGCCTATTGATTGGGGGTTACGGAGGGGGGAAGCCCCGATCAGCTGTCCGGCTGATCGGGGCTTTTCGAGTTTTGGCGAATTAACGTTCTAAACCATCAGTAAGGCAAGAAGCTAAAGTGTTAATCAGTCGAAAGACAGAACTCCGCTCATCCCGCTATCTGCAGGGCGGATAAAACGCTCGAAATCGGTCTCATCCAGCGAGACCATCTCGCCCAGCGTGACCGTCTTCAAGGTATCAATCTCACTTTCACAGATGTTGTAGGTGGTATTGTAGAACGCGATGCGCTTGTTTTTTTCCAGCCCCATCTCAAGGAGTTGTTTTGCCCCTTTTTGGATCAGTTTCAGCTTTGCGTACAGATCATCAAGCGTCTCGGTCGACCAAACTCCCAGGTAAATGGGGCTTTTGACGTTGCGCACATCGCCGACCAGCTCTCCGCGCAGCAGTTCGTCCCGTTCACGCTGCAGGTACGGTACAAAGTCAAGGTGTTCAGCGAGTTTGCGATCGGTGGTGAAAAAATTGCCATTGTCGGGGTCGAGGGTAAAGATCATGGTGCGATCGGTGGCCTGACCGTAGCTTTGGAACAGCACATCCTTATAGTCCTGGAACGGCACGTTGCGCAGGATGCAGGTCTCGAACTTGTTGATCCGCTTGCTGATCCCCAGCAACCAGGCGCGGATCGAGTTGTTGTCGATGCGGCAGTTGCTCAGCTCCTCCTTGAGGAAATTGAAGGGTTTGCCACCGAAGCGGTACATAAGAATACTCTGAAAAATATCGCGGATGTTGTTGTGGCGGCTGAAATGGTAGAGCAGATCGTAGCTGAACAGTTCCATCTGCCGCAGTTGCCAGATAAAGATAGTGATGTCTTTACTACTGGTCTCTGGAGTCAGCTTGGATTTCTGCGTGGCTTTGATCATCCGGATGTAGCGGGTGCTCAGCTCGTCCAGCAAGGTGGTATCCCGGGTGGTACTTTTCTTCAGGCGGATAGTCCAGGTGGTTGAGGTGCCCTCTTCGCTGGTTACCTCGACATGATCGGCACCGAAGGTGGCGTAGATCTGCTTGGTGCCGACCCCCTCGCCCGCCTCGGTCTTGCCCTTGGTCGATTTGCCGACAAAAATCGGGATCTGATCCGCTCCCTTCTGCAGCTTTTCTGCCGGGATACCGGTGCCGTTGTCGGTGATCGACAGGATCACCATATCCCCCTGCTGCTCAAGCACGATGTCGAGAAGACCGCGTCGCCCGGCTGACTTGATGGCATCCAGAGCGTTGGAGACGATATTGATCAGTGCCCGGCTGCAGGTGTTGTAGCTGCCGTTAACTGACTCGATCTTCGACCCCAGCACCAATCGCACCTCGCAGGCGCTGTCGACCGCTTCGATAAAGGGGATCACCCGCTCGGTGATCAGCTCTTTGAGCGAAACCTTGTGCTCGAGGTGGATCTTGTCTTCATACATATTCAGGGTGTTGAGCATCGAGGTGGTTTCGCGGTTGATGTCCTCGGCGACCTGGTTAAAATTGTCGACGGAGAGGATAGCGGTCATATCAGAGAGGACCTTGAGCGATTTCTTCACGTCGTGGCGTACCTTGGACAATTCTTCGACCACCGAAACTTCCGGGCGCTCGGCAGAATCAAGCCTGTCCAGCAGTGTCTCGGCGGTGACAGACATCAGATGAAAGCGCATCTTGCGGAACACGGTCAGGTCGGTGATCGTGAATCCGCGTGCCTTAAAGAAATCGATCGAGCTGATCAGCTTCTCCCAGACGAAGAGGTAGATATGCGCATCGGGCGACACCGAGTGCACCAGGGTGCGCAGAAACGCCGACCCGATCCCCTTGCTGCGGCCGAAGGGGTTGGTCACCAACTTGTAGATATGAAAGGTCTGCTGATCGGGTGTGGCGTAGACCAGCAGGTAGCCGAGAAGTTCGCCCTTTTCGTCCCAGACGAGGCTGTGGTCGTAATCGATGTCGATCGATTTATCCAAGATATAGGGCGAAGGAATCACCAGGGTGTCGATGTTTAGCAGTGGAGACTGCCGGATCGCACGTTCGTACGCGGGGGTGAGCTTCTTGATGTACGGAAACTGAGCGGGATTCCATGCCATAGCTACTTTTCCCCTTGAACAGAGAACAGGATTAGTCGTTTTCGTCAAACTGTAACTATCTTATCAAAACCAAGCATGGTCATGTCTTAAATCTATAATTAAAGAGTTTTTCCGGTTACTTGAATTCGAGAGAATATGCAGGAAAAAACGATGGGCTGGTTATTTTCGCCAGAAAGACGGAAAGAACAGCACCAGCACGGTAAACAGCTCGAGGCGCCCCATCAGCATACAGACGATCAACACCGACTTTCCAAAGCCCGGAATGTGAGCGAAATTATCGACTGGCCCGACGCTGCCGAGTCCCGGGCCGATGTTGGCCAGACAGGTGATAACAGCTGCTCCGCCAGAAACCAGATCCATTCCGCTGGCCGCCATCAGTAGAGACGCGAAGACGAAAATCCCGATGAACAGCGCGAAAAAACCGAGGATCGCCTGCAAGACTTCTTTGTCGACCGGGCGGTTCCCGAGTTTGACCAGGCGGATGGCGCGGGGGTGAATCAAGCGGAAGACCTGTACCTGCGCGTGCTTGAACAGCAGCAGAATTCGCGCGACTTTCATGCCGCCGCCGGTCGAACCGGCACAGCCGCCGATAAACATCAGCATCACCAGAATATATTGCGGCAGAATCGGCCAGGTTTCGAAATCAGCCGTCCCGAAACCGGTGGTGGTGATGATCGAGGCGACCTGAAAGATTGAATAGCGGAAATTCTCATCGAGCAACTGATAGGTGCCGTGGTACCAGTTGAAACCGACGACTGTTGTGGTGGCGAAAATGATCAGGCCGATATAACAGCGGAATTCTTCATTCCGATGGAAATCCCGCAATTTTCCCCGCAGTAGTTGAAAGTGCAGGGTAAAGTTGATGCCGGCCAGAATCATAAAAATAGTGACAACCGCATCGATGTAGCTGCTGTTATAAGCGCCGATCGAGGCATTGCGGGTCGAAAATCCACCGGTCGCCAGGGTGGCGAAGGAGTGACAGAGGGCATCGAAAAAATTCCTACCGCCGAACATCAGCAGCAGCGCTTCGGTGGCGGTCAGCAGCAGGTAAACACCCCAGAGAAGTTTTGCAGTGTCCTGAATCCGCGGGCGTAGCCGGTCCGCTGTCGGGCCGGGAACTTCGGCCTTGAACAGCTGCATCCCGCCGACC
>CALZLE010000343.1 GCA_945788205.1 uncultured Desulfuromonadales bacterium | reverse complement strand
GCAAACGGTTCGTCCAGCAGTAAAAATGCTGGTTCCAACACCAACGAACGAGCAATTTCAACCCGCCGACGTTCTCCGCCAGACAGGGCATAGCCCTTTGAGTCACGAATATGGCCGATGTTCAAATCTGACAACAACTCTTCCAGGCGTTGCTGCTGCTCACCTGCAGACAAACCGAGCGTTTCGAGAATCGCCAGCAGATTTTCAGCCACAGTCAGTTTGCGAAACACCGACGCTTCCTGCGGTAAATAAGAAATTCCAGAACGGGCCCGACGGTACATCGGTAGATCGGTCAGCTCCTGCTCATCCAGAAAAACTGCGCCCTGATCCGGTGTTGCAAGCCCGACAACCATGTAGAAGCTGGTGGTTTTCCCTGCACCGTTGGGACCGAGCAGGCCGATCACCTGTCCTGAGCTGACTTGTAAATCGACGCCGGACACAACTTCCCGCCCAGCGTAGGACTTATAGAGCCCTTTGGCGTGTAGCGTGCGATTCACTCTTGATCCTGCTTTTGCTGAGGAAAAAGAACCGCTTTGACCCGACCACTGTCTCCGGCTTTAACGACACTGCGATTCTCTTGCAGATAAACGGTAATTTCGTTGCCAGCTATTTTATTCTGCCCTTGATGCACTTCCGCATTCCCGTAGAGAACTAAAGTTCCCTGTAGCTGTCGATACACGGCTCGATCTGCAGTCGCCGTTCGATCAAGCTGAACAACCCGAACCTGCCCAAAAGCTTCCAAACGATCAACCTGATCTTCATCAGGCAGTGAGTAGACAATTAACTTGTTGCAGTAAAGAATGATGTCGCCCTGTTTGGCAACAACCTCGCCAGTAAATGTCGCTTGACGTTGCTCCTGATCTGCGTCCAATTGCTGTGCCGTCACTTCTATCGGCAAAGCCGTTGGCTTCGGGAGTGATTCTGTCTCGGCAACAACAGGGGCGGACAGCAGGAAACTAAGCAACAGCGGCAGTATCAGCTTATTTAGCATTCTGTATGCTCCTTTCCTGTGGCAGTAACAACATCCAGACGTCTTTTTCCAAACGCATTTGCCCGCGCTGTAAATCTGCCTGCAAACCGGTGCCGGTCAGCTCCATTCGGGGATTAATCAAACGCACCTTTTCGGCACTCGTTAACAGCTTCTTCTGGCCATCATAACGCAATCGTTCGGTATAGATGCGATCCCCTCTGGCAGTCACAACAACCACGTTACCCCAGATTTCAACCTGCTGCTCTTCCTGCTCTAACAAACCATGCTCGGCGGTCAGCTTCGCTTCGCCAAACTGGCCAGCCTCATGCAGAACCAAGTTCACAGCATCGAGAACCGCCTGTCCTTCATCCCGCCGATATTCAGCTTTATCAGCATCCAGGGTCCAGCTACGCTTGCCATCCTCGTTCTGCGTGTAATGCAGCTTCTCAAGTGAGAGATCAACCTGTTCTGGTAATGCCTCAAGAACGTCCAGTGGGCTTTGTTGCTGCAGATGACGCCAGATGACGATTCCCAGCGCCAGGACAGCAATCAGAATCAGAACCGCCAGCAAACGACGCAGATTAAACATTGACGGCCTTCCACCTTCCAATTTCATGGCTTTATTTCAAGCCTTTACGATCACTCGGGTCAGGAGACAAAATACCGCTCGGTCAAACGCTCCCATTGGCCACTCGCTTTGATCAACAGATCGCAGATCTCCCGTACCGCACCACGGCCTCCGGGACGACTGGCGACATAATCGACCAATGGCAAAACCTCTGGAACAGCGTCGGCAACCGTCGCACTAAAACCAACCCGCCGCAGAATCGGTAGATCGACCACATCATCGCCGACATAAGCAACCTGCTCATCAGTCAATCCCTGTTCGGCAAGAATTTCCCGGTACGGGTCGAGCTTGTTTAGCGCTTTTTGATAGAGAATTTCAATGCCCAACTCTGCTGCCCGCTTAGCCACCAGTTCCGACTTACGGCCGGTAATGATGCCAATATTAATCCCGGCCCGTTGCAGCATTTTTAACCCATGGCCATCTTTAACATCGAAAGCCTTCAGTTCGTTGCCCTGATTATCGTAAATAATCCGGCCGTCGGTCATCACCCCGTCAACGTCGAGCAGCAAGAGTTTGATTTTTGCCAGTTTCGCTTCCATCAAACCACTCCTGCTTTTAGCAGATCATGCAGGTGCACAATACCGACCGGAACCTTACTCTCGTCATCGTCAAAAACAAATAGTGAAGTGATCGAGTGGCTCTCCATAATCTGCAGTGCTTTAGCCGCGAGGTTGCGCCGTAAAATCCGCTTCGGAGAAGAGGTCATGACTTCTGAAATCGGTTGCTTCAGGCTGTCGAGTCCCTTTTCCATGATCCGACGTAAATCACCATCGGTGAAAACTCCGAGCATCTGCCCCTGTGAATCGACCACCCCGGTAACACCCAACTGCTTACTGGTGATTTCAAACAGAGCATCGCGCAGCAGCACCTCCGGAAGCACCAAAGGCACCTCTTTACCGGTATGCATCATATCTTCAACCCGCAGGAGCAGTCGCTTACCAAGTGCTCCACCGGGATGAAAAAGGGCAAAATCCTCCGCCTTGAAGCCACGCTCTTCAAGCAACACAACAGCCAGAGCGTCACCCATTGCCAGAGTTGCCGTGGTACTCGCTGTCGGTGCCAGACCAAGCGGACAGGCTTCTTCGTCAACACTGATATCGAGATGGGCATCACCGGCAATCGCCAAAGTACTTTTCGGGTTCCCCGACATGGAGATCAGCGGCAGACCCATCCGTTTAATGACTGGCAGAATTCGACAGACCTCTTCGGTCTCCCCCGAATTGGAGATGGCAATAACCACATCTCCTTTAGCCAACATTCCAAGATCGCCGTGAATCCCCTCAGCGGGATGAAGAAAAAAAGTCGGTGTTCCAGTCGAGGCCATGGTCGCGGCAATCTTCTGGCAGATCAAGCCCGACTTCCCCATCCCGGTGACCACGACCTTCCCCTCGCAGGAAAGGATCATCTCTATCGCGTGGGAGAAATCGCCATCTAATCGTGATTGCAATGCCAATACAGCGTTGGCCTCAATCTGCAGCACTTTTTTTGCAGCTTCAATCAGCAATGTTTTA
The DNA here is from genome assembly GCA_945788205.1 of uncultured Desulfuromonadales bacterium. GTDB lineage: Bacteria > Desulfobacterota > Desulfuromonadia > Desulfuromonadales > Geopsychrobacteraceae > Malonomonas. The sequence continues at coordinate 4,423 of CALZLE010000343.1, read as the reverse complement.
TACTCCGCAACTCTCTTGTTTAAATATGGCGTCGATCGCCAGAACCTGGCGCAGCATCGACTTAACCTGATCGATCGGTAACGAATTTGGTCCATCACACAACGCCTGATCGGGATTCTCATGCACCTCCCAGAACAAACCGTCGATACCGGTCGCCGCCGCGGCCCGCGAAAGCGCACCAACAAACTGTCGCTGTCCTGAGGAAGCGCCGCCGGCTCCGCCTGGCAGCTGCACCGAATGAGTCGCATCAAAAACCACCGGGTAGCCAAGCTCGCGCATGATTACCAAAGAACGCATATCTGTGACCAGATTGTTGTAGCCGAAGGAAGCACCGCGCTCGGTCAGCAAGATTTGTTCATTGCCAGTCGAAGCTATCTTTTTGACCCCATGTTCAACATCCCACGGTGCCAGAAACTGGCCCTTTTTCAGGTTCACCACTTTGCCAGTATTGCCAACCGCAACCAGCAGATCGGTCTGACGGCTTAAAAAAGCCGGAATCTGCAAGATATCAAGAACTTCCGCGGCAGCAGCAATTTGACTAATGTCGTGAACATCGGAAATGATCGGCAGCTCAAAGTCTTTTTTGACCCGCTCCAGAATCCGCAAACCCTCTTCCATTCCAGGGCCACGAAAGGACGTCACCGACGTCCGATTCGCCTTATCGTAGGAAGCCTTGAACACCAGCTGGCAGCCAAGTTCTTCGGTTATCGACTTAAGTCCTTCGGCAATCCGGAGCGTCAGATCTTCATTTTCGATCGCGCATGGTCCGGCAATCAAAGTGAGGGGCTGTTGCCCACCAAAGCTGGCCGAACCGACGTTTACATGTTGCATCAAATTACTCCTGACGCTGCTTCAGGCAGGCGCCAACAAAAGATTCAAACAATGGGTGCGGCTCCATCGGCCGGGACTTGAACTCCGGGTGGAACTGGCAACCGAGGAACCAGGGATGCTCCTCCAGTTCAACAATTTCCACCAGGTCAGACTCCGGATTGATCCCGGAAAGAACCAGGCCGCATTCTCTTAACTTGTCGCGGTACTTGTTGTTGAATTCAAACCGATGCCGATGGCGTTCGGTCAGGTGCTCCATCCCGTAAATCCGCCGGGCCAAAGTCCCTTCGGAAAGGTCACAGGGGTAGGCGCCAAGCCGCATGGTGCCGCCCTTGCCTTTGACCTTTTTCTGTTCTTCCATAATGTGAATAACAGGATTTTTTGCGTCCTCCTGAAACTCGGAAGAGTGCGCATCTTCGATCTCGCAGACATGGCGGGCAAACTCAGTCACCGCCATCTGCATCCCGAGACAGATACCGAAAAACGGTAGTTTGTTTTCGCGAGCGTGGCGGATCGCGGCAATCTTACCTTCGCTACCCCGTTCGCCGAAACCACCCGGCACCAGGATACCATCGACCCCATCAAATGCGCCGTTGACCCCGTGACGCTCCAAGGCCTCAGAGTCAACATACTTCAAATTAACCCGACAGTTACTCGCAATACCACCGTGGGTTAATGCTTCGGCCAATGACTTGTAGCTTTCGGTCAGCCCGACATATTTACCGACAATCGCAATTGTGGTTTCACCCGCCGGTTCTTTAACCCGCTCGACAATTCGATCCCAGCCAGTCAGATCAGGAGCTTTGGTCCAGATATTCAGGTAGTCGACGATCCGCTCATCGAGCCCTTCAGCATGAAACTCGGTCGGCACTTCGTAAATAGTCGGCACATCGCGAGCGGTGATAACGGCTTCCTCCGGAACATTGCAGAACAGAGCAATCTTGGATTTCATGTCGCGGGGAATTTCACGGTCACAACGGCAGAGAAGAATATCAGGCTGGATACCGATTTCACGCAGATCTTTAACACTGTGCTGCGTCGGCTTGGTCTTTAACTCACCAGCCGTGGGGATATAGGGAACCAGGGTCAGGTGGATATAGAGGACATTTTCCCGACCGCGATCAGCACGGAACTGCCGAATCGCTTCGAGAAACGGCAGAGATTCGATATCGCCAACAGTGCCGCCAACTTCGACGATCGCAATATCGACCCCTTTGGCGTTATCAAGAATCTTCTGCTTGATCTCGTTGGTGATATGCGGAATAACCTGCACGGTACCGCCAAGGTAATCACCACGCCGCTCCTTGCGAATAACCGAGTCGTAAACCTGACCGGTGGTAAAGTTCGATTTTTTCGACAATTTAGCACAGGTGTAACGCTCGTAGTGACCAAGGTCCAGATCGGTTTCAGCACCATCATCGGTGACAAAAACTTCACCGTGCTGAAAAGGACTCATGGTCCCAGGATCGACATTGATATAGGGGTCCATCTTCTGCATCGAAACTTTCAACCCACGAGCTTCCATCAGCGCGCCGATTGATGCGGCGGCCAAACCTTTACCGAGGGATGAAACGACCCCGCCGGTGACAAAGAGAAACTTCGTCTTCATTGTCAATCCTGCTCCTTAAAAAAATGATATGTGATGACCTGATTTTTGACCCTGCTGTTTCACAGCCAACGCAGGTCGAAAGGCTGATTCTACACAGAAACAGGACCGAAGGAAACCCCGATCCTGCAAAAAACTCTCCATATTAGCAATCTAACAATAATTGCCTGTTTTAACTATAGTTTCCTTCCGACATCAGTTGCGAAACCCGCTCCAAATCCTCCGGGGTATCGACACCATGGCAAGAGAACTCAGTCTCCGCGACATGCAGTCCGATTCCGGATTCAAGCGCCCGCAACTGTTCGAGGTTTTCCAGCGTTTCAAGTGGCGTCGCCGGCAACTGTGGATATTCAAGCAGAAAATCGCGGCGATAAACATACAGCCCGATGTGTCGGTAAAGTGCAACCTTGTCTAAACTCTCAGCCAATTCTTCGCGTGACAAATCACGCGGCCAAGGGATTGGGGCGCGGGAAAAATAGAGCGCCAAGCCGTTGCCGCCCTTGACCACCTTCACGACATTCGGGCTGTAAAAATCTTCGATCTGATCGATACGACCTGCCAGAGTCCCCATCTTGAGCTTCGGGTTGTCCAACATCGGCCCGACAGCCTGATCGATCATACGCGGGTTGATAAGGGGTTCATCGCCTTGAACATTGACGATCAACTCGTCAGAAAGACGTTCGGCAACCTCGGCCAGACGGTCGGTTCCAGTCGGGTGATCTGAGCGGGTCATCACCACCTCGCCACCAAATCCTCTGACTGTCTCCACAATCCGCACATCATCGGTCGCAACAATCACCCGCCCAACCGTTTCTGCTTTAGAAACCTGATGGCAAACATGTTGAATCATCGGCAACCCTTTCAACAAGGCCAACGGTTTACCGGGAAACCGGGTAGATGCGTAACGGGCTGGAATAATTGCCGTTGCCTTGGGGGGTTGTTTCATTGTTCGATCCTTAAAAAATCAGTGGGACGGTCGATTTAAGCCTCTGGATACTTACGCGAAAATCAGCACATGTCAACTTCAATCCTGCTCTCTGCAGATGTTAGACTCGCGGCGGCAAAATCAATCTGGAAATGCGCTTGGTTAAGGTGTAGATCCGCTTCAACTTATCTATCAACTCAAACTCCACCTGCAGGGTTTTGAGCCGTTCCTGTCCGCTGAGAGCCAAACTACTGACCTGTCTCTGCAAGGCCGCATCGACCTGCTGATTGACCTCATTGCGCATGGAAACAACCTCTTGTGCCGCAAGTTCATCTTTATCATGAACCGCTTTAAGGGCCGATTCCAGGGCGCGATAAATCCATTCGTAGAGGGTCGTTAGAATCATCAGCATGGTCTCGCTCGGCTGCAGGTCCTGTTCAATCATTTTGCGCCCAAGTTGACTCAAATCGGTTTCCAAAACGTCGCCAATACTTTCCAGATAATCAGCCGCCTGACTCAGCTGAAAATATTCCGCCGCCTGTTCTTTCGTCAGCTCTCGTTTACCGACCCGGCTCAGAAAGGCCACGATCTCAGCATGCAGAATATCGGCCGCATCATCAGCCTTTTCAACTTCCTTAAATAGCTGTTCGTCCCGGGTTTCAAGTGCAATCCGAGCTTCCGCCAGCATCAACTGAATATGACTGCCGAGATGACCGATCTCCATCCGCACCACATTTAAGGCCATAGACGGCGTATCCAGCAACTGCTCGTCGAGAAATTTCGGCACAATGATCAGTTTTTCGACAGGCTCTTTGTCCGGCAGAATCCGCGTCACAAAACGCCCAAAGAAGGGAGTAAAACCGATAAAGATAAGAGTATTCGCAACATTAAACAGTGTATTTGCATTGGCAATCTGCCGTGGAGTTTCTGCCGCCAGCCTCGCGACCCCGGCCAATTGCTCCTGCATTGGTGAAATCATCCTGCTCCACTGGGCCAACTGATCGACAAAACCGATCCAGATCAGCACCCCCAACACATTGAAAATAACGTGCACGACCGCCGCT
>CALZLE010000342.1 GCA_945788205.1 uncultured Desulfuromonadales bacterium | reverse complement strand
GTGCCGTTCCTGTTCCGCTGAAGGATCTTCCGGTTGAACTGCCGACTGATGTTGAACTGACCGGTGAGGGTGGATCACCTCTGGCACGGCATGAAGAGTTCCTCAAGGTTGATTGCCCAACCTGTGGTAAGCCGGCCCGACGGGAGAGCGACACCTTTGACACTTTTGTCGAAAGCTCCTGGTACTTTGCCCGTTACGCCTGCCCTGATTATACTGCTGGTCCTCTCGACAAAGAGGCCGCCAACTATTGGTTGCCGGTTGACCAGTATATCGGTGGCATTGAGCATGCGGTTATGCATCTGCTTTATGCGCGTTTTTTCACCAAAGTCCTGCGTGATCTGGATATGCTCGATGTCGACGAGCCGTTCACCAACCTGCTTACTCAGGGGATGGTCTGCATGGAAACCCAGCGTTGTCCTGAACATGGTTGGCTTTATCCGGAGGAGATCAACGAAGCTAGTTGCTCCATTTGTGGTAAAACCGCCGAGTTGGGGCGCACCGAGAAAATGAGTAAATCAAAAAAGAATGTCGTCGATCCAAACCAGTTGATCGATCGATTCGGTGCCGACACGGCACGTTTATTCTCACTGTTTGCCGCTCCGCCGGAAAAAGATCTGGAATGGAACGAACAGGGTGTGGAAGGTTGCTCACGCTTTCTTGGCCGGGTTTGGAGAGCCGTTCACGAGAATCTTGAGTTGATCGGGACCGCTGAGGTTCCGGCAGAGGTTTCCGGTTCTGCGGCTGACCTGCGCCGCAAGACCCATCAGACGATCAAAAAAGTAACTCAGGATGTCGATGGTCGCTTCCACTTCAACACGGCGATCGCAGCGGTTATGGAACTTGTCAATACCATCTATGCATTTAAAGATGGTCAGCAGCAACCAGGGGTCCTGCGCGAAGCCTTAGAGGCTGTTGTTCGACTGTTGAATCCGTTTGTGCCACATGCCTGTGAAGAGCTTTGGGAAACGTTGGGCCACGATCAAAGCGTGGAAACCGTTGGTTGGCCAACTTGGGATGAAGCAGCACTGGTCGCTGATGAAATTACGCTGGTCGTGCAGGTTAACGGTAAAGTTCGGGGCAAGGTGTCGGTTGCTGTTGATGCAGACAAGGAAACTGCAGAGGCCGCAGCGTTGGCCGATTCGAACGTACAGCGTTTTATCGCGGACAAGCAGGTCCGCAAACTTATCGTTGTGCCGGGTCGTCTCGTTAATATTGTGGTGTCCTGATGAAAAATCTAGCGGTAGCCATTCTGTTACTCTGTCTTTGCGGGTGCGGTTACCACTTTCCTGGGAAAGGTGGTTCGCTACCCGGTGATGTGGAAAAACTATATCTACCGCTGTTTGTTAATCAGTCGACCGAACCGCAAATCGAGAACCTGTTGAGTAATGACGTCAGCGAGGTTTTTGCGCGCAACGGAAACATCTCGCAGGTTGGCTCTGAACAGCTTGCTGAAGCTGTGCTTGATGGGGTTATCAGTTCCTATTCAAGCCGCGCCATCTCCTACGATAAAAATGATGATATCAGTGAATATCGGGCGACAATGGTGATTGATGTGGCCTTGCGGCAGGTTGCTGATGGTCGCTTGCTCTGGCAAGGGAGTGTCTCCTGGAGTAATGAGTACCTGGCTGATGATGACAAAACCGTTCAGGAAGATTTGGAGCGAGATGCTATTGAGGAGATCAGCCAGCGACTCTCTGAAGAACTACTGTCCCGTTTGTTGGACGATTTTTGAGCGGACATCAAATGACCGCTGACGAGCTGCTACGCAATATTAAATCCGGCAAGGTCCCAGAGTTACTTTTCCTCTACGGGAAAGAGCCGTTCCTGGCGCAACGTGCCGTTCGGTTCGTGCGTAAAGCAGTGCTCGAAACAGAAAAAGACGACTTTAACGATAATCAATTTTACGGCAAGGAAGCCTCTGCTGCTGATATTGTTGAATCTGCACTGACCCTGCCCGTTTTTGCTCCAAGAAGACTGGTCACAGTCAAAGATGCCCATCTGCTGCCAGCTGCAGAGTTGGAAGGCCTTCTCGCTTATCTGAAAAACCCCGCTCCGGAAACTTGCCTTCTGTTTGTCGCCGATAAAATCGACAGTCGCCGCAAATTTTTTCAGCAATTCAAAAAAACCGGCTGCCTGGTGGAGTTCAAGCCACTGGCAGAGCGCGAATTCCCGGGCCATGTTAGATCCTTTCTGGATGATCGAGATTACCGTATTTCAGCAGATGCTCTGGACCTGTTCTGTGGCATGGTTGGCGGGAGTTTGCATGAAGTTCACACGGAGCTGGAAAAACTGCTGACTTATCTTGGGGACAGGACTCTGGTTGATGTCGTCGATGTGCAAGCCGTTGTGTCAAAGGGGCGGGCGGAGAATGTCTTTGAATTAGGTAATGCCGTAGGCCGTGGCGATGCTGGCAGGGCCCTTGGGTTGGCAAAGCAGCTCAACGACGCTGGGGAGGCCCCGTTAAAGATCTTGTCACTGCTGGTGCGGCATTTCAGGCAACTCTGGAAAGTTCGAGAACTGCAGGTTCAAAATCGGAGCCCACGAGATATTGCCGGTACTGCCGGAGTGCCGTACTTTGTCGTACAGCCGCTTATCGCTCAGGGAAAGAGATTTTCTCGTAACG
>CALZLE010000341.1 GCA_945788205.1 uncultured Desulfuromonadales bacterium | reverse complement strand
TGATCGCTGAAGGGGATGAGGCGGCCAGGGCGCGAATGATTGAGTCGAATCTTCGCCTGGTCGTCAAAATTGCCAAACGTTACATGAACCGTGGGTTGCCGTTTCTCGACCTGATTGAGGAAGGCAACATGGGGCTGATCAAAGCGGTGGAAAAATTCAAGGTCAGCAAGGGCTGCCGTTTTTCGACCTACGCAACTTGGTGGGTGCGTCAGTCGATAGAGCGGGCGCTGGTGAATCAGAGTCGGACAATTCGGCTACCCGTTCATGTTGCTGATGATATCAACCGGCTGGTGAAAGTCAGTCGTGAATTGGTGCAGCGTCTAAAGCGTGATCCATCATTGGAAGAGGTTGCAGAAGCAATGGGGTCGGATGTTGCTTACGTTCGCCGGATGATGATTCTGTTGAAAAAGACCTATTCGATTGAACACCCGATGGGTGACAATAACGATTATAGTTTGATCGACACCATCGAAGATAAAAACCTGGTTGATCCCGGGAGCATGATTGAGGACCTGGATCGTTTCGCCCACGTTCTCGAGTGGATGGATGAATTAACCGACAACGAAAAAGAAATACTGGCGTTGCGGTTTGGCCTTGATGACCGTGAGCCACAAACGCTTGATACGATCGGCCAGCAATTCGGTGTAACTCGGGAGCGAATCAGGCAAATTGAGGCGAAGAGTCTGGCGAAATTGCGCAAAATCTTAGAAGAACGTGTCTCTGATGATGACCGAAGCGATTCATAAAGAATTCAAGGAGCAAGCATGGATCAGTTGAAAGGTATTATCCGCGATATTCCCGATTTTCCGAAAAAGGGAATTGTTTTCAAAGACATTACGACACTTTTGTCTGATGCTAAAAGTTTTCATCGAATGGTTGACCTGCTGGCCCATCGTTATGTCGGTGAAAAAATCGATCAAATCGTCGGGATTGAAGCGCGCGGTTTTATCCTTGGCTCAGCTTTGGCTTATAAATTAGGGACCGGCATAACTCTGGTTCGAAAGCCGGGAAAGCTGCCTTACAAAACCCGTAGCATCGATTACGAATTGGAGTATGGAACCGACACTCTGGAAATCCATGAGGACGCTTTCAAGCCGGGCGATAATGTGATTATCGCTGACGACCTGTTGGCAACCGGCGGTACCATGGCCGCGGTTGTTGAGCTTGTGGAACAGTTCGGTGCGGAGATTCGCGAATGTGCATTTATGGCAGAGCTTGAATTCCTAGAAGGCCGTAATAAACTTCCGGAAGGAAAAGTTTACAGTCTACTGAAGTTCTAGTCCGGTGACCGTTTGAAAATATTAGCCTCGCTGCGGTATAAGCGTGCGTACGGCCCCGTAGCTCAGCTGGATAGAGCGGCACCCTCCTAAGGTGATTGTCGCAGGTTCGAATCCTGCCGGGGTCGCCAGTTTCGATTAAAATATGGGTTACGAAGGTAGCCCATTTTTCGTTTTAACATCAGGATCTGGAGAATGAGATGAATCTGACAGTTGTAGGAACCGGTTATGTCGGTCTGGTCAGTGGAGCTTGCTTCGCTGAAATGGGTAATAGTGTCTATTGTGTTGATATTGACGAGCAGAAAATTGCTGGCCTTAAACAGGGGGAATTACCGATTTATGAGCCGGGGCTCGAAGCTATGGTCCTAAGGAATTACGCTGAAGGGCGATTGAAGTTTACTACCAAACTGTCCGAGGCCTTGGCCGATTCGAATGTTTATTTTATTGCTGTCGGGACCCCCCCGGGTGACGACGGTTCTGCTGATCTGAAATCTGTTCAGAATGTAGCTCGAGAAATCGGTCGTTTGATGAATGATTATTGCGTTATTGTCGATAAATCGACGGTGCCAGTTGGTACAGCCGATTTGGTCCGTAAAACTGTGACAGAAGAGTTGGATAAGCGGAATATGCAGATCGATTTCGATGTCGTTAGTAATCCGGAATTCCTTAAAGAAGGTGCCGCTCTTGAAGATTTTATGAAACCGGACCGGATCATTATCGGTAGTGACAGTGAAAAACCCTGCGGACTGATGCGCCAGCTTTACGCACCTTTTAATCGCAATAAAGAACGAACCATGTTCATGGGAATTCGGGATGCTGAGATGACCAAATATGCGGCAAATTCGATGCTGGCGACTAAAATTTCCTTTATCAATGAAATATCTAACCTTTGCGAGCTCATGGGGGTTGACGTCGAAAATGTTCGTCGCGGAATCGGTTCCGATTCGCGGATCGGTTTTTCTTTCATTTACCCTGGTTGTGGTTACGGTGGCTCCTGTTTCCCTAAGGACGTGCAGGCTCTGATCCGTATGGCTCAAGATGTTGAGTTTGAGCCACAGTTGTTGCTTTCGGTCGAAAAACGTAATCAAGAGCAAAAAAAATGGTTTAGTCGTCAGTTAAACGAGCGCTTTGGTGCTGATCTGTCCGGTATGGTCTTTGGTGTCTGGGGATTGTCATTTAAGCCGGGAACCGATGACATGCGCGAAGCTCCGGCAAAAACCTTGCTCACGGATTTACTGTCTGCCGGAGCCAAAGTGTTGGCCTATGATCCGGTCGCTATGGAGACTGCTGAGAAAGAGCTGCCAGCGGAGTGGTTCACCTCTGGAGCTGTCCGCTTGGTTGCCAATCAATATGCAGCATTGCAGGGTGTCGATGCGATGTTGCTAGTGACTGAGTGGAAGCCGTTCCGCAACCCTGATCTGGAAGCGATGCGGCGCTCAATGAAGAATCCCATCATTTTGGATGGGCGAAATCAGTATGACCCCGACTATATTCGTAGTGAGGGGTTTGAGTATGTGGGAGTAGGGCGTTTGGTTCATGAGTAACCAGACGTATCAAAAAGTTGCGACCGATTCAGCATGTTTTGTTTGTGGTCCGCTGAATCCAATCGGCTTGCAAGCGGTTTTTTCGACAGAGAGTGAGACCTGCACCAGTCATGCAGCTTTAGAGTTGTCAGCTGATTTTCAGGGCTGGCAAGATGTGATTCATGGCGGGATTTTGGCATCACTGCTTGATGAGGCCTGTATTTATGCTTGCCGCGCCAAGGCGGATCAATGTGTCACCGCTGAGCTGCAGGTTCGCTATCGCAAGCCCGTGCCGGTCGGCGCAAGGGTTGTTGTGACCGGCCAGCTGACGGATAGTCGAAGGAAAATCTGGCAAGCCTCAGCACAATTAAAGATAGACGATGGCCTCTATGCAGAGGCAACGGCAAAAGTGTTCATTCTCGATCGTTGATGGCAGGTGTTTATGATTAATGACACTGGACTGGTTTTGGTGAAGTTGAGCGGCGAAAAACGGCATTTTTTGGAACAGGTTTGTCGAGTTATGGAAACGTATTTTGCCACTGACGTTCGACGCATTGCTCACGCCCACGATGTCACCTCTCATGCGAACGAATTGTTGCAATATGTTGATGCCGACCCACTGTTAACTCTTTCCGCAGCGTACCTTCATGATATTGGCATCCCCGAAGCGGAACGAAAGTTCGGTCGTTGCGATGGTAAGCTACAGGAGCAGGAAGGCCCATCCGTTGCCCGGATGCTTTTGGCTGATATCGGTGCAGAAGAGGTTTTTATCGAGCGAGTTTGTGAGTTGGTTGCTAACCACCACACCCCAAGTGGGGTAAATTCCCCGGAGTTTCGTATCTTGTGGGATGCCGATGCGTTAGTAAATCTGGCTGAAGTGGTTGTCGGCAAGGAAACCTACGCCATTGATTCAATCCTGAATAAGGCGTTGGTCACTGAGGCAGGTTATCGGATTGCTAAACGCATTTATTTGCCACAAGAAAAATAGATTACCCTGTTTCTTCCTGGTTGTTGAATGACTCTGTTTCGTCAGTTGACAGTCATCAGTGTGACCTTCCCTCGAAATTGTGGACAGTCCGAAAAGCTGCTAAAACAGCATCAGAAGGGCTGGCATGGTTTCGAAGAGAAAACGTTATTCCCGAGAATTTAAAATCGAGACGGTTCTTTTAGTTGCCGGCAGCGATCATTCCGTGTCGGAGGTGGCCAGAGATTTGGAGATCCACCCCAACACGCTTTATAAATGGATCCACCAATACGGCGAGAATCCGAAAGAGGCTTTTCCCGGCAAAGGAAAACAAGCATCAGAGGCCGAAGAACTCAGTCGCCTCAGGCGTGAAAATCAGCGCCTGAAAATGGAGCGCGACAGACTAAAAAAAGCGATGGTCATCTTCTCCAACGACCCGAAGTGATTTTCCGCTTCATGCAACAGCATAAGACGGAATTTCTCATCTCGGTCATGTGTGACGTGCTACCGGTCTTTCGCAGCGACTACTACACTTGGGTTAAGAATCCTCCCTCCAAGCGGAAACTGGCCAATACCAAGCTGTTGGAGAAAATCCGTACCGCACACCAGAATAGCGGGGAAACCTATAGCAGCCCCCGCATTTATCAGGCGCTCAAAGAACAGGGCATCCCCTGTAGTCAGAGTCGCGTTGCCCGCCTGATGCGAGAAGATGGCCTGCGTGCTAAAACACAGCGACGCTTTAAGGTCACCACCGACTCGAAGTACAATATGCCTGTCGCGTCGAACCTGTTGAACCGAAACTTCTCGCCAGAAGAGCCGAATCAGGTTTATGCGGGCGACATCACCTATATCTGGACCACCGAAGGCTGGCTTTACCTGGCGGTGGTCATCGACCCGTTTTCAAGGTCGCTTGTCGGCTGGGCCATGGATAAACGTATGACCCGGCAGTTAGTTATGGATGCTCTGACCATGGCGGTACAAGACGTAGACCGCCGCCAGGAGTCACCTTTCATTCAGATCGCTGTTCTCAATATGCCAGTGCTGACCTTCAATCTTTGCTGGCCAAATCCGGCATGCGTTGTAGTATGAGTCGCAAGGGCGACTGTTGGGATAACGCCCCGGTTGAAAGTTTCTTCGGCAGTTTGAAGCAGGAATTGGTAAGCCACCAAAAGTACCCGACCCGCTTTCATGCTCGACAAAGTATCTTCGATTTCATCGAGCGATTCTATAACCGCCGTCGTCTCCACTCTACTCTGGGTTATAAAGGCCCGGCCAACTTCGAGGCGACCTATTTCAAACTTGTAGCTTAACTCGGTGCCCACCGGGCCGAGGGAACGTCAATCTCAACTTTCGCAATATCACCGAGCCGGTGATCGTGATGATGTCTATCCCGTTCGGATTGGTTGG
>CALZLE010000340.1 GCA_945788205.1 uncultured Desulfuromonadales bacterium | reverse complement strand
CGGCCCCGGCAGAACTACCGGTCCCGGCGTAGATATCGCCGCCGGTCCCGCCTCTGGCATCCCCATCGGCATAGGACTGCTGGCCGTCACCGGTCGTATGGGTGACGGCGGTCGCGGTGCCAACACCGCCGCTGCCGCCATTGGCGCCACCATTGCCATAACCGGCGTTACCGCCACGGCCATCGGCATTGGCGTAGGTACTCCCCGCATCGTTGGTCGCATTAGCGACCGCGGTGCCATCGGCACCGTCAGCCGCCGTGCCCGTCGCTGAGACCCGGTAACCTCCGTCACCGCCAAAGGCACGGGTATAGAGGTTCATTACCACATTGCTCACCGACTTCAACAGCTGACTGAAAGCGCTGCCAGCAGTGCCATTATTGCCATCCTGCACTGTGCCGCTGTTACCGCCGCTGGCGTACTGGCGCAAGTTCAAAGTGCCGCTGGTGGAACCATCCACCTGGTTGTCCAGCGAAACGCTAGCACCGCTACCGGCATTGCCGGTGCCGGCGGCTGCGCCACCTTGACCACTATTGGCGCTTCCAGTGACTGAAACAGTGCCACCGTTTGAACTACCTGTCACCGTACCTAGAGTAGTGGTACCACCATCACCGGCCGTACCACCAGATCTTGCAACACCGCCAGTTCCACCCGTGGCGGTTGCATTTACCGTACTGGCGCCGCTGCCGTTGTTGACAACCGTCGAACTAACCGTGGCGGAACCGCCCGCGCCACCATTGCCTCCAATCCCAGGAATACCTGCACCATCAGCATTGCCGCCAAAGCCGCCGGTGCCGCCAAAGCCGCCGGTCGCTGTGGCAGTAGCGCTGCCACTACCACTACTGACGGTCGTATCCGCGGTCGCATCAGCAATGCCACCATCGCCACCATCGCCGCCGTTACCACCATCGGCATCGTTGTCGAGGTCGACACCATCGACTCCGGCACCGCCATTGCCGCCGGCACCGCCGCCACCACCAGTGGCAGTTGCTGTATTGCTGGCGTCGGTATTTACTGTCGTGGCGTTAGCCGTAGCATTGCCGCCATTGGTGCCGGGATCGCCATTGGTGCCGGGATCACCGGAAACACCCGCTGTACCGTTAGTACCAGAAGTGCCGGAGACATTGTCGGTTGCAGCAACGGCAATACCGGCCATGAGTAAGACTGAACAGAGGAGAATAATAAGGCGGGAAATGGTGGTAACTCGGTGATTGCGACGGGTCATGACAACCTCCTATCAACTTTTGCTGTTGAAATGCCTCATAGCTTCATAATTTCTAAAACTTGCGAATATTTATCTGATGTTTATTTATCCAGTCCGGAAACACTGTAAAGCATTCCGACAAAAGGTTATTTATTCACGACCGACAGCAGCCCTGGAGACTACTCGACCTAATGCGGGTTGACCGCTCAGCAGCGTTGTTCAGAGCAAGAGATAGCAATATAAATTAACTACTTTAGTGGCGGGGAAGGCACAGAAAAACTTGGAATCATTCAACAAAAAACATATGTCACTTTCAGTGCCCCTGGCTCATAAAGCCAAGTACATTGCAGCAGATATGTAAACGCTTGCCTGAGGAGGGGGAAAGGGAGAGGAAGGACTTGCAAGCCGACACATCGCAATACTTTTTAATGAATGCAATTTCCAAACCAGCTTAATAAGCCTGCGCAATCCCTACTGATTTTAGTCGGAGAATGGCTATCTGTTAGATTTTTCGACACTATTATGAGCCACTCTTGTAGTCCGAATACTCGACCTGTTCCCCGGATCTCGTACGGATGAGCAGCTTGTTGCCCTCCCGAACAACATCATCCGGCACCAGCGGAACCTTACCTTTACCGCCCGGGAGATCAATTACATAATAAGGAGATGCAAGGCCCGACACTGGTCCACGCAGACTTTTCATGACATTGAGCCCAACATCAACGGATGTCCTGAAGTGCTCTGTGCCGCACACTAAATCCATTTGATGCAAATAGTAAGGGCGCACTCTATTCCGCAACAAACGGCGGAAAAGGTCCGTAAGTATTTCCGGTTGATCATTGATCCCGCGCAGCAAAACGGTCTGATTGCCAAGGACAATCCCAGCATCTGCCAGCTTTGCACAGGCTTCTGTTGCGGCCGGAACCAGTTCACGTGGATGGTTAAAATGGGTGTTGAGATAAACCGGCGAAAACCGTTTTAACAACTGACAGAGCTTGTCGGTGATTCGCTCCGGCAAAGTTACCGGGACGCGACTGCCGATCCGAATGATCTCAACATGCGGGATCGCATGAACCCTTGCCAGCAGATCACCCAGCACTGAATCAGGCAGTAACAACGGATCCCCGCCGGAGAAAATGACGTCTTTAATTTGTGGAGTGTTTGCGATGTATTCAATTCCATCACGCAGGTCACGAAAGCTGAGCGTCATCTCCCGACAGCCGACTTTACGCTTTCGGGTACAAAATCGGCAATAACTCGCGCAGCTACCAGAGACGAGAAAGATCACCCGATCGGGGTAACGATGGATCACTGAAGGAACCGGTGAAAGATTGTCCTCCCCCAAGGGATCAACCAGACCAACATCGATCAGCTCACGCGAATCGGGAACACATTGCCGCCAGATCGGATCCCCAACCGCTTTGATCAAACTCAGATAATGGGGCGTAATCCGCATCGGATAACGGTCTGCAACAGCTTCGAGGGGACGCGGATCGAACGAGAAAAGCTCTGCCAACTGTTGCGGTCTGGTGATACTTGCTTTTAAAGCCTGCTGCCAGTCTTCATTCACCCGCATCACCTTCTTCAGGAAGAGACTGACGATAGCGTAGCAACCAAGCTGAAATCATCAGTAAGAGCAAACCAGCATCTCGCCACAAAGCCATCAGTGGACTGGTTTTGCTCTCCGAATCAGGATTGAAGCAGCCACAGTCAATGTCGAGCCCTCGGGCAATCGTGTAACTGAGCAGCAACATAAAGATCAGGTTTAAAACAAACAACACCAATAACGCCGGGCGCACCCGTTTATTCAACAACAACAAAACCCCACACATCACTTCTAGATAGGGCAAGGTTGCCGCAACCAGGAAGTTCCAAGCGTAGGGAAGAATCTGATAATTTGCCACCTGCCCGGCGAAAGCAACAGGATCATCTGCCTTGATATAACCTGCGTAGAGAAAAACTCCGGCAAGAGTCAAACGGCTGAGGTGATAGACAACTGTCAACAGAAGACTCATTGCAAGCCCTCCTCGATCGGTCGTCCTTCGTCACGCCACTCGGGAAACCCTCCCTCGTAAACTCGCACCTGCTGGTAGCCTGCTTCAATCAGCAGAATTCCCAGATCAAACGAATCAGGGCAGCCGAAACCGTTACAATAAAGGATCAGAGTCTGATCTTCTGCTACCTGTTGGCTGAAGCTAGCAAGCATGGAGTCTATCTTGCCAAGCGGCAGAGAAATAGCGCCCTTAAGATGACCAGCTTTGTAATCATCAATATTTCTGGCATCGACCAGTAGAGCACCTTCGCTCAGCAATTCGTCAATCTCATCCAGCTCGATCGGATCGGGGAAGGCTTGCGTTACGACAGTCGTGGTAGGGGGAGCCTTTGCCACCGGCTGCTCTATTGGAGCAACAACGGTTTTGCCAGTAAAGGCATTCATCACCAACTTATAATTCGCACTCAATCCAACCGTGAAGGCCAGAACCGTAAGAATCAGCGCCTCCAACAGAATACGCTTGAAGGTCGGACTGAGAGGCAGACTACTCATCGGGTGACTCCTCCATCTCAGGAGAAAGACTTTTGACCATTTCCTGCAATTGCCGATTCTCTTTCTGTAACCGATCAATCCGCAAATTGCAGTCGGTGACCACGTCATTCAATTCATCGACCAATTGGGATTGATGACTGAAGCGGATCTCCAACTCGGTTATTCGTTCCTGCAGTTCTTCAAACATACCTGTCGCTCCTTAAAAAATTCAGGCCCATTTATAACGTGCAAACATTCCTCTTGCCAACTCTCTTTTAGATTATCTCTGGCACGATTTACAAAAGTTGATCAGTTCGGTAAACTTGTCGATAGTTTTACAATTTTCGGCATTTCAGCCCCTTGTAAATATATGCCTGGAGGGCAACAGACCGTGCGCGTCACTCTGATTATCACACTTCTACTCGCTTTTAGCGCCCCGGCTTTCAGCGACACTCCCGTCGAAACAGATGCTCCACGTGTTGAGTTGGTTGAAAAATTAGGTGAAAAGATCCCCCTCAATCTGACCTTTAAAGATTCCACAGGTTCGGACATCAAACTCAGGGAAATTATTGATCGCCCGACAGTGGTTGTCCCGGTCTACTACGATTGTCGCAGTGTTTGTAATTTTATGCTCGGGGGACTGTCTCAAGTGATTCCAGAACTCAAGTTGACGGCGGGTGAAGATTATCAGATTGTCGCTTTTAGTTTTGACCCCGAGGAATCGGTCGAACTGGCAAAACATAATAAAAAAACGTATTTGACGGCCATTCAATCCCCATATCCAAGCGAGGCCTGGCATTTTTTGACCGGGACGCAAGAAAATATCCTGCAACTGACCGATGCGGCAGGCTACTACTTTGAAAAGGAAGGCGAAGAATTCTTGCACCCGGTCGCTGCCTTTGTTGTCACTGCAGACGGCACGATTGTCCGCTACCTGATCGGCCAACGCTTTATGCCGCTCGACCTGTCGATGGCTCTCTTTGAAGCGAGTGAAGGCCGGATCGGCACACCGATCCGCAAAGCACTGGAATTTTGTTTTTCGTACGACCCTGAAGGACGACGCTATGTGTTCAACCTGCTGCGCGTCAGCGGTACCGTTATCCTGCTAACTCTCGGCTCCTTCCTGCTGTTTTTGATTTTCAGCGGTAGAAAGAAGAAACAATGAACGAAACCACAACCTACACCGGTTTTTGGCAAGAGAGCCCTCGACCGGGCATCCTTGGCTGGCTGCTGACAACCGATCATAAACGGATCGGCATCATGTATCTCGGCTGTATTATCAGTATGTTCATCATTGGTGCTGTCCTCGGGCTGGCTCTCCGGCTGGAACTGATCGCCCCGGGACCGACGATCATGGGTCCGCAGACCTACAATGCCACCTTTACGGTCCACGGCATTATCATGATTTTCATGTTCCTGATCCCAAGCATACCGGCAGCCTTCGGCAACCTGCTCCTGCCCCTGCATATTGGTGCCAGAGACGTCTCCTTTCCCAAACTCAACCTGCTCTCCTGGTACTGCTATATGGCCGGTTTAGTTCTGGTGATATTTGCCATGTTCGGGGGCGGTGGAGTTCCGGATACGGGCTGGACCTTTTATGTACCCTTCAGCACCCAGACCACCACAAATGTCAATCTGGCAGCATTCGCCGCGTTCATGCTCGGGTTCTCCTCGATTCTCACCGGGATAAATTTTGTCACCACCGTCCACCGTTTGCGTTGTGAAGGAATGAAATGGGGACGGTTGCCGCTGTTCGTCTGGACCCTCTACGCCACAGCGTGGATTCAAGTTCTGGCGACGCCGATGATCGGCATCACCCTGGTGCTGGTCATCCTGGAACGAACCTTCGGTGCCGGTCTGTTCGATGCGGCCCGCGGTGGCGATCCGATCCTCTTCCAGCATCTATTCTGGATCTATTCACACCCGGCGGTCTACATCATGATTCTGCCGGGGATGGGCGTCGTTTCCGAGATGATTCCAACCTTCGCCCGCAAGCCACTGTTCGGCTACTGGGCAATGGCATTGTCGAGCCTGGCGATCGCTTTTGCCGGCTCACTGGTCTGGGCACACCACATGTATGCCAGCGGCATGAGTGACTTGGCGGTTCTGGTCTTCTCCTTTTTGACCTTCATCGTCGCCATCCCCAGTGCCATCAAAGTATTCAACTGGATATCAACCCTCCATAAAGGCTCAATCGAGTTAGCACCACCGATGCTTTTCGCGCTGGCGTTTATTTTCAATTTCGCCATCGGCGGACTGGGCGGGCTGGCCTTAGGCGCAGCCGCCAGTGATATCCACCTGCACGACACCACTTTTGTGGTTGGGCACTTCCACTATGTCATGTTCGGCGGTGGCGGTTTCGCCCTGTTCGGCGCCATGCACTACTGGCTGCCTAAATTCACCGGGCGGATGTACAACCATAAGGTCGCAGCGATCGGCTGGGCACTGTTGTTTGTCGGTTTCAACATCACCTATATGGCGATGCAGGCGGTCGGTATCATGGGCATGCCGCGCCGCTACTACGACTATCTGCCTGAATTTCACACCCTGAACCTGGTCGCCACCATCGGCTCCTGGATGCTTGCCGCGGGACTGATCGTCATGTTTGTCAACCTCTGGCAGGGACTCCGCAAAGGAGCGCCGATCGGCAAAAACCCCTGGGGCGGAGCAACCTTGGAGTGGGCAATCCCTTCACCGCCGCCGCTGGACAACTTCGGTCCGGAAGATCCGGTGGTCACCAAAGGCCCTTACGAATTCAAAGGAGTGGTAGCCGATGAGTATTGAGCATCGTGACGATACCGGAGACCGCTTCGGCATGTGGCTGTTCCTCTACACAGAAGTCATTTTGTTTAGCGGCCTCTTCATCCTGTATGCTGTTTCGCTGGCCAATTACCCGGAGCAGTTCAGCCAAGCCAGTCACAAACTGAACATCTACTTCGGCACCGTCAACACCTTGGTTCTGCTGACCAGCAGCCTGACTATCGCGTTAGCGGTCAGTGCCATCCAGATGGGACGGATAAAGCAGACACTGATCCTTTGCTGGATCACCGTCGGACTGGCGATCGTCTTTTTGATCAACAAGTATTTTGAGTGGTCGGCAGAAATCGGACATGGCATTTATCCAGGCTCTGAGCAACTCGCGGAGATGGGGGCCGGGATCACGGTATTTTTCAATCTCTACTACTTTACCGCCGGACTGCATGGGCTGCACGTTTTGATCGGTGCCACGCTGATCGGGGTCGTCGCGGTAATGACGGCCAAGGGCAAGGTCACCAGCGATCGCTACGTGTTGCTCGAAAACAGTGCCCTTTACTGGCATCTGGTCGACCTGGTCTGGATTTTTCTGTTCCCGCTTTACTATCTGATTCTGTGAGGTGACCCATGTCTGAACATACGCACGAACCGGTTCCCTACCGGACCTTTATTTTGATCTGGGTTGCCCTGCTGGTGCTGACCGCAATCACCATCGCCGTTTCGCGGGTCGACCTGGGGGCCTTGAATATCTGGGTGGCGCTCGGTGTCGCTTCGATCAAATCGAGTCTGGTGATCTTCGTTTTCATGCATCTGCGTCAGGAATCGAAACTGTTCAAAATCGGGCTGATGGTCATGCTGTCGATTTTGGCAATCTTTATCGGCCTGACCTTTTTTGACGTGCTCTACCGTTAGGAGTGACCGTGAACTCTCTGGCTAATCCGACCGCGCAAGCTGTCGACAACGTGTTGATCTATATTTTCGGTGTTTCCCTGCTGCTGTTGCTCGGAATTACTGTTGCCACCATCTACCTGGTGGTTAAATACCGGCGCTCCAAATACCCGGAACCAACCTCCGATTGCCACGGCAACATGTGGCTCGAAGCGATCTGGACAATCCTGCCGACCCTGATCGTGCTGACCATGTTCTGGTACGGCTGGACCAACTACACCGGCCTGCGCGAAGTCCCGGATGATGCGCTCGAAATCACGGCAACAGCGCGGATGTGGTCCTGGCAATTTGAGTACCCGGATGGGCGCCGCGCCAACAAATTGTATGTCCCGGTCAACAAGCCGATCAAGGTGCACCTTAAGTCGACAGATGTACTGCACAGCTTCTTTGCGCCAGCGTTTCGCGTTAAACGGGATGCAGTGCCTGGGATAGATACATATGTCTGGTTTGAAGCGACGCAGCCGGGCAGTTACGATATTTTCTGCGCCGAATACTGTGGCGTTGGCCACGCCGACATGACCACCAGCATCGAGGCTTTGGCTGAGGCCGAGTATGCAACCTGGTCACAGCCGCAGCAACCGAGCACAGAACCAAGAGGCTTGACGGTCCTTAACGAACTCGGCTGTACTGGCTGCCATAGCCTCGATGGCAGCGAAGGGATTGCCCCTAGCTTATTTGAGCTGAGCGGACAGCAGCGTAAAATCTCTGTTGATGGGAAGCTCAGCGAAGTCACCATCGATGTCGAATACCTGCGCCGGGCAATCCGCGAACCAAATGCCGAACTGGTCGAGGGCTACGACCCGATGATGCCTTCTTACGATGATGCAACCTTGAGTGATGAGGATCTCCAAGCCGTTATCGACTATCTGCTGGGCAAGGTCGCCGAGGCCGAATCAGTGCAGATCAATGCCAACGAACTGCTGGAAAATAACGGCTGTATCGGCTGTCATTCGACCGATGGCAGTGAGTCGATCGCCCCGACCTTCAAAGGAATTGCTGAGCGCGAGGTCACCATCATTCGTGATGGGCAGGAAATGACCCTCAAAGTCGACGTCGACTACCTGCGTCGAGCACTATTAAAGCCAAATGAGGAGCTGGTGAAGGGTTTTCCGGGAATCATGCCAGCGGCTGATTATTTGTCGGATGATGAAATTGAAGCGATAATTCAGCATCTGCTGAAGCAATAAGTATTGGAGAAATATGCCAAGAAAACTCATTTCATCAGCGGTTGTGCTGCCCGATAATCGTGCTCTTGATTGGCTGAATATTATCCGCCAGCTCGGTCGAGCCGAACTCTCCGCTATGGTGGCACTGTCAGCCTTGACAGGATATCTGTTCTCTAAGCAACATTGGACACTCGAAGCCTTATTGGTGTTGCTGGCAGTTATGTTGTTGGCTACCGGCTGTTCTGCGCTCAACCAATGGCAGGAACAGGAACTTGATGCGCGTATGAAACGGACACAGCATCGTCCTCTGCCCTCCGGCGCACTCTCTCCAAAATCGGCTCTCAGCTTTGCCCTTGTCTGTATCGTCAGCGGGTTGCTGCTACT
>CALZLE010000339.1 GCA_945788205.1 uncultured Desulfuromonadales bacterium | reverse complement strand
CGAGCTCCCTTTCATCGAATGGAAGAGTCGGAAGATCGCGTTCATCGTTTCCGGATCACTATTCTGGCCTAGTTCGATGATCTGTGGCTCCAGCTGTTCGATCATGTCCTGGCTTTCAGTGACGAACTCTTGGATTATTTCAATTTGATCGTCGTCGATGTCCATGCCCATAGCATATCCTCGATTTGTTTATTGGCCACTGGATTCATCTTTTAAAGAGACGTTACAGCAGCTTATAATTTCTTTCGATAGAGAAAATTAATTATACATACCAAATAAAGATAATAAAAGAGAAAAACAGGTGCGGCCGACAAATTTGTCGTTTTTCTGATGGGTAGGGTCTGGACGCTGAGATATTGATTTTTGGCCAGAAAAATCGGGCCGTCGAACGAAAGTTTGTTCGATGGCCCGATTGGCAAGAAATTGTTTCAATTGGTCTTATGTTCTTGCTTTGCTGTAGGGCGCAAAACTCTCCTGATCTTCTTTCTCAATGTGTTTTGTCAGCCAGTTCTTTAAAAACTTGTAGATATCCTCTGGAGGCAATTTCTCACCGTTCTTAAGTTTTCCCACATAGTCGCCAACTTTACACGTAAACTTGTCATGAGCTTGCTTGTGATTTTCAAAACCCGGATAGTTGTTGCTTTTCATCAGATCTTCTTCTGTGCGAAAGTGATAAACTGTGTAGTCGACAAGTTCATCTATAACTCTGCCAAGTAGCATCCGATCATCACCATCGGTCATGCAGTGGACAAGTTGATTGACCAAGGATATGAGTTGTTGGTGTTGTTGGTCGACTATCGGAAAGCCAGTGGCTAATCGATCATCCCAGTGAATGGTTAATTTACGATTCCCGGACTCTGGAGGAGAAACTGTTCCCCAGCCTGTATTTATGGTCGAGGCTGGCAGGGCAACAGGTGTTTGTTGTACAAAGTTTGTTCTGTTTGAGGGATTTCCTTTGAGCGTAAAGTGGGTCAGTTGATTTTTAAGTTGTCCCGCCTGTTTTGATAGATCTTCACTGGTCGCCGCACTCTCTTCGGCGCTGGCGGTACTTTGCTGGATAACCTGATCGATCTGTTGTAGTCCAACATTAACTTGTTCAACACCACTCGCCTGTTCTTTGCTGGCCGCGGCAATCTCACCTAACAAATCATCGACTTTGTTGATAGCGCTGACGATTTCTCCCAGAGATTCTGACGTGCGTTCGGCAATCTGTGTGCCGTTCGTGGCTTTTTCTACTGAGCCTTCAATCAGTTCGGCAGTTTCGGAGGCGGCTTTGGCACTGCGGGCGGCTAAGTTTCGGACCTCTTCGGCCACGACAGCGAATCCTTTGCCATGCTGACCCGCCCGCGCGGCTTCAACCGCAGCGTTGAGAGCGAGCAGATTGGTTTGAAAGGCAATTTCATCGATAACCTTGATAATCTTGCCGATATTTTGGCCGGCATCATTTATCTCACCCATCGCCCCGATCATCTCAGACATCCGTTGGCTTCCCGTTGCGGCTGCACGTGCGGCGTTGCCCGCTAAATCGTTCGCTTGACCGGCATTGTCCGCACTCTGATTGGTTTGTGAGCTAATAACGTTCATGGTGCTGCCAATCTCTTCAAGTGATGCTGCTGATTCGGTGGCACCCTGAGAAAGAGATTGAGCCGAGTCGCTGACCTGGATACTGCCGGAAGCGATCTGGTCACTCGCCGTTTGAATTTGACCCAGCAGATTATTAAGGTCGATACCAAGCTTTTGCAAACTCCCGCGCACCAAATCTCGATTATCACGAGGCTTAATGTCGAAAGTCAGATCCCCGCTGGCCAGTTTCTGTAGCGATGCGACGATTTCATTTTGCAGACTATCGGCAAAGCGGTCCATGGTCGCAGCCATCTGACCTATCTCGTCTTTTCGCTTCATTTGCAGGCGGGTGTCCAGGTGCCCGTATTCGAGTTCTTCGATCATGCTGCCGACTTTGCGCATTGGCGCTGTCAGCGAACGGGTAACAAATACAGACATGATGATTCCAACAATCAGGGCGATCGCACCGACAAGACTTATGCCGGTCCGTGTGCTTTCGGCAGCAGAAATCAATTCCTGATCGGTCATAATGTTTACGTTCGAGACTTCGATGATCCTGTTTAAGGTTGCGCCGACTTTTTGCAGATTTGGAACTGTTTCATTGATAAAAACAGCCCTCGCTTCAGCGTTTATCGGACTGAACGGGCTATAAAGGCTTAAGATGGCTCGACCGGATGCATGCAACAAACGATGGGGCTCTTCCAGTGCTTGCAAGTCGGATCTGATTTCCGGCAGCATAGCTTCTGCTTGTTGACGACCATCGCCGTAGTACCACTTGCCCAGAGCGCAGGTTTTGTGGTCTAGCTTAACCTTCAACTCGGTGATCGATGGGTCATCAAGGAAATCGCGCACTTTGTGTGCCCATTTCAGGTGCTTGATTTCCAGCTCCATCAGGCCGGCACGTAGCTTGTTGCCGCCAGAGACTTCCAGTCCGTTTTCACTCGTTGTAGAGAGGCCGACAACGCTCCAGAGAAGAATGATGAGCATGAGGAGAATGACAATGCCGGAAAGCACCATCATCTTTGTGCCAATCTTTAAATTGTTCAGCATGACTGCTCCCACAAAAACGACTTAAGAGTATTGATATATTCTAATACTATCTACTGAGATTAGTCTTTATTGTGATTTGAGTCAAGCGCGGGTTTGTTTTTCTTAATGCTCTTTTTTGTGCAGAGACACGTTTTCGCGGGGTTTAAGAGCTTTTGGGTTGTGGTGACGGTTTTCTTTTTCTTCGCCTGCGCGGACGTTTACGGGTTGGTTCTTTTTGTGCGGGAGGGGTTTTTAGGGTTTTCTGCCATTCTTTCGCCAATGGCTCGAGATCGGGGCGGACCTCGGCCCAGAGCTTGAATAGTTCTAACGCATTCGGGGTGAAGGGATGCTGCAGAAAGCGGCGTTCGCCGCGTATGCCTCTACCACGGGCCAGGCGGAAACAGCCGACCAGCAGTTCACGGGCCTGGTGGCGAATGCCTTGGGCGATGCTGAAATAGCGGCAGTGAGGAATGATGATTTCGTTGGCTTTGTGCAGGGCTTCGGTAATCGGTACCTGTGGTGAAGGAGGGCAGTTGTCCATGAATAGCCGTAAGTAAAGCGCGGCAATGGCAAAGGCTTCTTCGATTGGGACTCCAGAGGCGGTGCGCTGATCGATTTTGGCGATCAGTTCGATACTTTCGTCGGTCCCGGGGTAGCCGGCCAGCAGGTGTGGCAGCATACCCAGTTCACGGCACTGCTTCAACACCGGGCCAGCAACTTTGTGTCGGTAGAGTTCGATAATTTCTTCACGGATACGAGCCGGTGCGGCGGTGGCGATCAGTTCTTTTTTCTGTTCGATGGCTTCGAGTATTGCCGGGTCGAGGGTAAAGTTGAGGCGAGTGGCGAACTCCAGGGCCCGCAGCATTCGCACCGGATCTTCTTCAAAACGGATCAGCGGATCACCAATCATCCGAATCCGTTTGGCACGCAGGTCTTCCAATCCACCAACGTGATCGATAATCGAAAAATCAGCAATATTGTAGAACAGCGCGTTGATGGTGAAATCACGCCGATAAGCGTCTTCCCGTGGGCTCCCGAAGACATTCTGCACAAAATGAAAATGCTCGTCCGGGTCGTCCGGCAGTTCATCTTCACGGGGGTGGCGGCGGAAGGTGGCAACCTCAATCAGCTTGTTTCCGGCAAAGCGGATGTGAGCCAGTCGAAAGCGTCGACCGACCAGAAAACAGTTGCGGAACAAGCGGCGGACCTGGGATGGCGTGGCATCGGTGCCGACATCAAAATCCTTCGGTTTTCTGCCCAGCAACATATCGCGAACGCTGCCGCCGACCAGATAGGCCAGTTGCTTGTTGCGATGCAGGCGATACAGGACTTTAAGGGTGTCCTCGTCAATCTGCTTGCGCGAAACTCCGTGTTGATCGCGGGGGAGTATGATCGGTTGTGGTTCCTGTTGCTTGCTCATTGTCGTCCTGTTTGAAGGATTTTATTCAGGCGGACTATAGCAGAGATGGCCAAAGAGGGAAAACGATTTGCCATAGGCAGTCCGGTTCTTTTGTTCTATTCTGTCGATGCTTTGCAAACGGAGAGTTTTATGCAGCAAAACCACAACCTATTGGTTCTTCTCGGCGCCACCGCTGGCGGGAAAACCGGACTGGCCGTTCGGGCTGCTAAGCAGTTTGTCGGTGAAATTATTTCCGCTGATTCCCGACAGGTCTATCGGGGGATGGATCTCGGTACCGGCAAAGATTTAGCTGAGTACGGCGAAGTGCCTTATCACTTGATCGATATCGCCGAGCCGGGTAGCGAATACAATGTGTTCTGTTTTCAGCGCGATTTTTTCAGTGCCTTTGAGGATGTTCAGCAGCGCGGGAAATTACCGATTCTCTGTGGTGGAACCGGAATGTATCTTGATGCGGTTCTGCGTGGTTATCGGTTGGTTGAAGTACCGGAAAATCCACAACTGAGGGCTGAACTCGATTTGTTAAGTGATATTCAGCTGCAGGAGAGGTTGTTGAGTTTAAAACCAGAACAGCACAACCGGACCGATCTGGATGATCGGCAACGGCTGGTTCGGGCGATAGAAATCGCCGAGGGTGAGCAGGCGGTTGCGGCCGAGTTGCCCCCGTTGCCGGAAATCAGACCGCTGGTTTTTGGTCTGCGCTGGCCGCGGGAAATTCTGCGGCAGAGGATCGGCTTGCGGCTGCAGCAACGCTTTGACGAGGGAATGATTGATGAGGTTCAGCAGCTTCACGCAGCTGGGGTGCCCTGGGAAAAGCTGGAATTCTATGGTCTGGAATATCGGTTGATTGCTCAGTATTTGCAGGGCAAATTGACTCGTAACGATATGGTGCAGAAGCTGCGCAGCGCGATCGGTCAGTTTGCCAAACGGCAGGAGACTTTTTTTCGGCGGATGGAGCGCAATGGGGTGGAGATTTGTTGGTTGGAGGGGCAGGGGGATCCTTTTGGGGAGTTGTGGCGGATTTTTGAGGCTAGATTTTAGCATCAAGGTCGCGGGGGTTTCGCTCTCCGCTTATTGAAGGTAAAATCGTCGGGTTGCGGCCCGACAGCCGCCTTCATTTCTTTGCTTGTCCAAAGAAACGAAGCAAAGAAAGACACCCCGAACTCCTTGCCCGCCAGTGGCGGGTTCCCTGCGCAACAGAGTCAACCGCTGCGCCTTCGCCATTCGCTTCGCTCAACTCTCAGGCTTTTTGCAGCACTTGCCTCTGTTGCTCCGGCGGCGTCACACGGGGGGAGGCTCAAAGGATTTTGAGCCTTTCGGTTCACAGCCCCCTTTGGCTTCCGCCGGAGTGGAGCGATCGATTCGGGAGGTTTGCCGTGAGCCTAAGCGAAGCGCATGTGAACGGCCCCGAATTGATCGCGTAACGCAGGTTCCCGCGTAGCGGGCGGAAACAACTCGGGGCACCTTTTTCTGCTTACTCTTTTGTGGTGAGACAAAAGAGTAAGGCGCAGTGTGGGCGCGCAAGCCCACGATCTTAAGGTTTTAAGCAGAATGAACAAACAACTGAAAAAATATCTCCAAAACAGAGCCGTCAAAGGCCCATGGACCATTGGCAATGTAGCGCGCAGCAACTATAGGGCCGCTATCGTCATCCCCGCCCTCGCCGAACGCGATTATCTCCCGGAGACCCTCAGGTCACTATCGGCCAACCCGGACGAATATAAGCAACAGACCCTGATCTTGCTTGTCATCTGCAACCGCACTGATGTTTCTGTTGAGCAGAGAGATAACAATCAACAAACTTTGCAATGGTTAACGGCAAACCCGTTTCCCGATCTAAATATTGCTTGGGTTGATGTCAGTTCCTGCGGCCTGGAAATGCCAGCGAAAGAAGGCGTCGGTCTGGGCCGAAAAATTGGTTTTGATCTTGCCCTGTCACAACTTGATTGGAAACAGAATCCCCTGTTGATCTCTCTCGATGCGGACACTCTGGTCGATCAAAATTATCTGCCCGCTATTTTTAACCATTTTAAGTCGAGCGACTGTGGGGGCGCGACCATTCCATTTCGACATCGCACTGCAGACGACCCGCACCAGGAAGCGGCTATCCGCAGATACGAACTTTACCTGCGCAGCTACCTGTTCGGTTTACAGCAGGCCGGCTCTCCCTACGCTTATCACACCATCGGCAGTGCTTTTACTTGTCGGGCCGAGGCTTATGTTGCGGCAGGAGGAATGAATCGCCGTCTCGCGGGGGAGGATTTTTATTTTCTCCAGCAGCTGGCAAAAACCTGTGGCGTGGAAATGCTCAACGGCACTTTGGTGCAACCCTCGCCGCGTTTTTCAGATCGGGTGCCTTTTGGTACCGGTCGCGTTGTACAGGGACAGGTCGAAGACAATCAGCAACAGTTTCAATTTATTTCGCTGACAGCATTCACCATTCTGAAACAATTTCTGGGGTTGATTGAAGAGCGATTGGATTGTTCGGCTGATACTCTTTTGGCAGAGGTCGCTGAGCTATCGACAGTATTGCCGCGATTTCTTTCAGAGCTTAACTTTGCTGAGGTTTGGGCACGCTTACAGAAAAATCATTCTGGGTCGCAGGGGCGATGGAGTGCCTTCAACAGTTGGTTTGATGCTTTGCGTACTCGCCAACTCCTCACGCGGCTTGATGTTGGACGAGAGCAGCCTGTTGATCATTTGGTTGCAGAATTGTTGGCGTGGGGCGGATATCCGGGGGGTGATGATGAGGCGGAACAACTCGCGTTGCTGGAAACGTTGCAGCACGCAGATATGATTTAACAAGGGCGCTGCAGTTGCAGCGCCCTTAATCGATTCAGAATGGATTGTGTTAGCGGGCTTCTTGGCCGGCAAAAACTTCTTTCAAAAGTGCTGTTGTGCGTGCTGCCGGATTTTCACGGATTTTTCGTTCTTCATCTGCGAGGGTATCGTAGAGTCCTGACAGGCCTTCT
>CALZLE010000338.1 GCA_945788205.1 uncultured Desulfuromonadales bacterium | reverse complement strand
TTTTTCTTGTTCCGACCGATCCAGAAAAAATGCGTCGCGTTCGCGCATCTCTCGCTTCAATTCAGACCTGCTTGTCAGCGACGACACATTATTTGATTAACAAAGATGAGGTTGAGGATTTCGATCTCTACGTCGGTGCTCGTTGTGAGTTAAGTTTTAGCAGCTGGGTTGAGGAAATTGATCCACAGCGCACCATTCTTATTACTGGTGACCGGGTCGGTATTCAGGAAATGGCAATTGAGGCTGGTGTCCGCTTGTTAATCGTCTCGGGCAAGTCGACTGTGAGTGAAGAACTGTTGGAGAAAGCCCGGGAGAATGGAGTTTCTTTACTGGTCAGTTCGTTTGACACGGCCAATAGCGTCTGGTTGACACGTATGGCAACACCAGTTGGTGAATTAATCGAAGGAGATTTTCTGCAAGTTGCGCCGACTGATCTACTGGATGAACTCAAGTTTAAATTACTCCACAGCAAGAATCCCGGAGCTATTGTCGTTTCGCCTGATGAAAGGGTCTGGGGAATAGCAACCAAGAGCCATCTTATCAAAAGTTCACCGGTAAAATTGATTCTTGTCGATCACAACGAATTATCACAAGCGGTGCCGGGGGCTGAGAAGGTCGAAATACTTGAGGTCATTGATCATCACCGGCTGGGCAATTTTCATACTGATTTACCGATCAGATTTATCAATCAGCCTCTGGGTAGCACCTGTTCTTTGGTCGCAACTCTCTATCAGCAGGCCGGAATCGATCCGAATCCTACGATTTCTGGGCTTCTACTCTCTGGTTTGCTTTCAGATACTGTGATTTTGAAATCACCCACCACAACAGAGACTGACCGTCAATTAGTTCCATGGTTAGAATCTCTCTCTGGTTTGAATCATCAGGAATTCGGTGCACAACTGTTCGCTTCCGGTAGCCCGATGGCTAGTGGTGTTCCAGCGCGTGACTTACTGTTGACCGATTTTAAAGAATACACAGCTGGAAGTCATTTGATTGGGTTAGGGCAGGTTGAGGTCGTTAATTTCCATTCTTTTCATCAGCGGTCGAGTGAGTTGTTGGCAGAGCTGCATAAAATTCGCAAAGAGAAGAGCTATGAATTAGCTGCTCTGCTTGTCACAGACATCGTTATGGAGACCAGCCTGTTGTTGACCGCGGGACCAAATGAACTTCCATATGTCATAGGTTATCCGCAGGAAGAGGAAAACATTTATCGGTTAAAGGGTGTTCTCTCGCGAAAAAAACAGTTAGTTCCTCAACTGATGAAGGTTTTTAAAAGCATTTAAGTTTTAGGATGTGTGGAAAAAGCAAAAAAATAGCCCCGCGTCAGGAGGGAGAACACGGGGCAAAAAGTTGGTTTAGAGAGAGTTTGTTTTCTCTTTGATTGTAATTATAAGCTAAAAATTATTAATGTCAACTAAAATAAGAAAAAACTTATAAAAAATTATAAATCTTTTGGCAATAAAAAAGCGGACCCAGGTGGGCCCGCTTTTTTTAGCTCATCTATGGACTGATTATTTTACGTGGCAGGCCTTACACTTGGTTGGCCCACTTTCTTTTTTGTGACAGGATTTACAGAGCTTATGGAAGGCTTTTTTGGCTTTCGGAGCTTCTGGCTTTGCATCGTGACAGCTTTTACAGGTGCCGCTATCCATTCCAGTGTGGTGGCAGGTCGCGCAATCGGTAACCCGCTCTTGGTGTGCTGCATGGTCAAAAGTAACATCACCCATGCTGGCTTTCATTTTTACTTCAGCGGGGCCCTTGTTTTCGGCAATTGCTACCATGGCAGTCAGGGAAACAAAGGTAACGGCAACAAACAGGGTTAACATTTTTTTCATCTTTTCCTCCTTGGGGTGTGGTGAATCATCGTGGTCTCCTGCGATGAATCATTCCACATCTTTTTTGATGAAACATTAGACATCGGCAGGAATGTCGCTTGATGTCGGGTCATAAATGTGTATTTACAGTTGGTTAGCGAGTAAATATCGGGTATTTTTTTGTTGTGCTTGCGAGGTATTGTCCGTTGTTTGCATCATTTCAATGTCTCTGTTAGACTCGCTTTGACTCTAAATTTAAACAATAGGTTAACTGATGGAACTTGATTCTCGACATAGCGCGTCGGTTTCGATTGATGGTGAATCGATTCGCCGCCTCAGGGAAGAAAAACGCCTGACGCAACTCTATGTTGCGAAAGTTGTTGGTGTGACGACCGATACCGTTTCACGGTGGGAAAATAACCGCTATCCAACGATACGCCGCGATAATGCCCTCAAGCTTGCAGAGGCTATCGAGGTCGAGCTTGATGAGATTTTGAAGAAAGAAGCTCCGCCGGAACCGGAAGTTATCGTAGCAGTGACTTCTCCGAAAAAGAAGCCTTGGACACTGATCATCGTGGTAGGAATTCTATTGTTGGTCGTTGTCATTACCCTGTTTAACCGTAATTCGTATCAACCACCTAAAATGCAGGCAAAACGTTTTTTAACACCCTATGCTGCGCCGGGCAGCAGGGTGTTGATTCGTGTTCACCTCTCTTCTGATAAACCTTTAAAGGGAATGATTCTCCGCGAGGAATATCCGGTGGGATGGAAGCTGGTTTCCTCTGAGCCTCCCGCCTCCAGTCTTGATAACGAAACAGGCAAGGCGCGCTGGATTTTCCGCAAGCCTCATACGGAAACGACCGTTGCTTATTTACTTGAGGTTCCCAAAGATATTGAACTTGCGAGTGAAGTGCAATTACATGGCGAGTTGATCGCAAACCCTGCTGGCCAACGCACGGCTGTTTCGCTGGAAACTGTTGGCACAATGGAAGTGCAGCCACTTCATTGGGCAGATACCAATGGGAATTTAGTGATTGAAGATCTTGAAATTCTCGAAGTCTCGAATCTTCTGGATGAGACAGGACAGCTGCATCTCGATTGGGAGCTGATTGAAGTGCTTTGGGATGCTGAAGGTTATGAATGGAACGCAAAGAAATCTGAATTTATCCCTGTACAACAAACCGTTCTGCGCCCTGCTGACCAGTAGTTTAACTCAGCATGCGAATATGATTCAGCAGGTTGTAACACCCCATCAACGCGACCATTATTCCCGCTGCTTTTAACATCCAGCTTCGCC
This sequence comes from uncultured Desulfuromonadales bacterium, assembly GCA_945788205.1. Classification (GTDB taxonomy): domain Bacteria; phylum Desulfobacterota; class Desulfuromonadia; order Desulfuromonadales; family Geopsychrobacteraceae; genus Malonomonas. The sequence goes on along the minus strand of CALZLE010000338.1, from coordinate 5,118 downwards.
TGGTGCTGAACCAGTGAGCCGCACTGCCAACGAGAAATAATGCCGGAATGGTCCCCAAACCGAAAGCAGCCATAATCAAGGCCCCCGTTAGACTGTCCGCGCTTTGTACCGCGGTTAGCGCCATCGCGTAGAGTAAGCCGCAGGGGAGGAAGCCGAACATCAGTCCGAGAGGTATCGCTGATAGTGCCGGTGGAAGTCTACGTAAGCCTTTGACCGCATTCGTCATGCTGCTGATCGGACCGCTTATTTCCAAAGTCATAATATTTAGTCTGGCAAAGAGGCCAGCCGTTCCCAAGCCGATCAAAATGATGAAAAGATCACTGCCAATCAACAACACTCTGGTGATTTCCTGTAGCGAATTCTTCACGACCATTGCCGAGCCGAGCCAACCGACCAGAAATCCGATCAAACTGTAAGTGATGGTTCTGCCGAGGTTGTAGAGCAGATGGAACAGCACGCCACTGTTCCGGCCGTCAACGGTCAGCGATAACGCACTCACCAGTCCACCACACATGCCGATGCAGTGCGCCGAACCGAGTAATCCCGTCATAAACGCCATACTGATCAATGGATCCATGCTATCTCCAAAAGAGTATGCTTTTTGTGGCGTATATTAGGGATTGTCTTCAGGATTATCAGTGTTTGGCGGTTCATCTTCATCATCATCCAGCATTCGATATTTGGCCCCCTCAATATCGTCAAAGTCGCCCCGTTTGACGGCTGACATAAAAAACAACCAGACCCCGGTGCCGATACAGAAACTGAGAAAAATGAGAATCAGGATCGACTTAAGCATTATTCAGATTTATCCTTTTCAAGCGTAGTGAATTGGTGACCACACAAACCGAACTGATTGCCATTGCCGCAGCACCGTAAACAGGAGCAAGTTGACCACTGGCTGCAAGGGGCAGAGCAATTAGATTATAGCTGAAAGCCCAGAAAAGGTTTTGTCGGATAATTCGCATGCTGTGCCGCGAAAGGCTCAGAGCCAGCAACAGGTTGCTTAGTTTTGGCCGTGACAGGATCAGATCGGCACTTTCAACGGCGATGTCTGTGCTTCCGGCCAGGGTGCAACCGACTTGTGCTGTTGTCAGGGCCGGGGCATCATTAATGCCATCACCGACCATCATCACCTGTGCGGCCGGCAACTGTTCAATGAGCCGGGCCTTGTCTGCCGGAGTTAACTGAGCGTGATAGCTATCGATACCGAGCCGTTTTGTTAACGATGCCGCGACCTTTTTGCGATCGCCTGTTAACAGGGTGGTTTTGTAGCCGAGGCGCTTCAGCGTTGCAGTGACCTTCTCTGCGTCTTCACGCGGGGTGTCGTGTAACTCAACCCAACCGTAATACTGCCCTGCATGAGCAAGGTGAACTTCGCTGTTGGTCGATTTCTCGACTGAATCGGGTAGCTCAATCCCGTGTTCTTCTAAAAACAAACGACTGCCGGCCAGCAGCAGACCATCTGTCGTAGTGGCTTTAATTCCGCGCCCCGGGATGGTTGTTGCGTTTTCGCAAGAGGTGGGGACGATGTTCCGTGAGGCAGTGAAGTCAAGAATCCCTTTTGCCAAGGGATGAAAGCTGCCATTTTCGACGTTGGCCAGCTTTTGCAAAAATTGCTCTTCATCGACAGCGACGGGAAAAATACCTGAAACTTGGGGCTTCCCAGTGGTCAAAGTTCCTGTTTTGTCGAAGGCAACAGTCTTGAGGTGAGCTGTCGCTTCGAGAATATCACCGCCACGAAAAAGGATTCCTTCTTCTGCACCACGTCCGGTGGCGACCATAACGGCCGTTGGGGTCGCTAAACCGAGGGCACAGGGACAGGCGACCACCAATACCGTAATCGCGTTGAGGAAGGCTGCTTGTCCGCCGCCCCAGAAAAAATAGGTGAGCACTGCAACCATCAGGACAAATGGAATGAACAGGGAGGCGATGCGATCGGCCAAGCGTTGCACCGGAGCTTGCCGCGCTTGAGCTTGTTCGACCAGGGCAGCAACCCGAGATATGAAAGAGTCTGCTGCCGCAGCGGTGACGTCAACTTCGATGCGTCCAGTGAGGTTTAAGGTGCCGGAGACGACTTCTGCGCCGCATTCTTTAACGACTGGTAATGGTTCCCCAGAAACCGCCGCTTCGTCGACTTCCGTAGAACCACAGGCAATTCTCCCGTCAGCAGGGAAACGTTCTCCGGCGGTCAGTAGAATTCGATCCCCCGGTTGTAGCTGCTGACTGTCGATTGTCACCCACTGTTCGTTGCGGAGAACACAGGCATTGGCAGGTGCCAGGGTTAGCAAGCGATCAACGCCGGCTGATGCTTTATGACGGGCACTGGTTTCGAAGAGACGTCCGGCAAGGATCAGGGTGATAATCATCGCTGCGGTGTCAAAGTAGATCTCTTTGTCGAGAAACAGGGCGTAAAGGCTGTAGCTGTAAGCAGAGAGTGAGCCGAGGGCAATCAGCAGATCCATGTTCGGTTGTCGATTGATCAGGCTATACCAGGCACCGCGCAGGAATGGATAGCCAGAATAGAAGACGACCGGGGTTGTCACCAGCGCCGCGAGTATCTGCAGTAACTGTCGGGTCTCTGGATTGATGCCCTGAAAATAGCCTGCATAGAGAGCGATGGAAAAACCCATCAACTGCATCGAAAAGAAAACTGCTGTGCCAAACCTGAACATCATGCTGCGACGTTCCTGTTCACTTGCGTTCTGAAGTTCGCTCGGCGAATAGGGCCGGGGAATGTAGCCAATCTGTGTCAGTTGGATGCAAATAGCTGCTGGAGAAATCTGTTTTTCATCGAATTCAATCAGTAGGCGGTGGGTGGCGAAATTAACCCGAGCAGAGATGATCCCAGCTTGTTTCTGCAGGATCTTTTCGATAACCCAGATACAGCTGGCGCAGCGGATGCCATCGATAATCAAACTGATTGTTGCGCTGTCTGTGTTGTGGGATACAAACTGAGCGAGGTAGTCAGAGTCGAAGCGAGTTGCAATTGCCTCTTTGTTGGCTGAGGTTTCCCGGTCTCGACGTTGATAATAATTCTGCAAGCCGGAGCCACTGATGATCAAATACGCGGTTCGGCAACCATGGCAACAGAACTGACAGGTTTGGCCGTCGATCTCTTCGGTCACCAGATCGCTGGGGAGGAATTCCTCTGCGCAGTGGAGGCACTTGAGTGTCGAGGAGGGGGCATCGGCCATCAGATATTGATCAGCAACTGTCGGTTAATTCGCGCACCGTTCCGTTCAAACTCAACCCGAATGGTTAGTTCTCCCTTGAGTTCTGCTGGGAGCTTAGTCTGATATTTCCCCGAGGAGGTTTCCTGCAGTGGGAGCGTTAACAGGTCGACTCCTGGCCGAGAGTAGAGGTTCAGACGACCTGTCGCCCCTGTTACAGGGCTACCGCTGCCATCCTGAAGGAGAATCGATAGCTGATCTTTTATCAATTCGGTTTCCAATTTCCATCCCAGTGTAAGTGCTGCGCGCTTTTCCACCTGAGTAGAATTGTACTTTAAGCCCTTGCTGTAATAGTCGCGATCGGTCACCTGGGTTCCCTGCGTCGAAGCCTGGAATGCTGACCATATCGAAAACAGTATGAAGGCCCCGAGAAGGCAGACAATCATCGCCGGGTAGAAGTTCTTTGGCATCAAGTATCCTTAAATCTATTTTGTGACGGGGGAAATTTGTGCTTCAGCAGTAGCCAGTTGTTGATTCTGCTGACCGAGCAAGATGAATTCTATCATGAATGGCTCTTTTGCAGCAGGGGAGACCAAGACATAATCAAATTTTTGATTACGGCCTGCAGACAGATCGAGGTTATCGGTCTGACCTTTGATCGTCAGTACCGCTCCATCCAGAGTCTGGGCCTGCAAGTGATAAATCTTGGAATGGGTACTGCGGTTGTTAACCCAGGCATTAAAAAAAGTCGCCTGCTGGCCATTTTTTAGAATACGACTGGCAACAGTGTGCGAGACAGAAACCTTTAAAGACGCTTCGGCGCGGGTCAAGACTGAAAAAGTCAGGATAGAGCTGATGACCAGAAAAACCAGCAAAAGTGTAATAGTCCGCGGATTAAACAGCGCTTTGGTGCCCTGATTGTCGGTCCCGAAGGTGTAGTAAATCAGGCCGGGCTGTTGATAGTTCTGCATCACCTTACGGCAGGCATCGAGGCAGCATCCGCAATTGATACATTCAATCTGTAGCCCCTGACGGATGTCAATTTCCATTGGGCAGGCAGTAATGCAGGACCCACATTCCGTGCAGCGTTCTTTTTCGCTCTCCGGTATCTGTAGCGTCAGGGTTCCCTCATCAACTAAGGCAGTCTGGATTCTTCCGTAAGGGCAGAATTCTTTACACATCAGACGTCGAATCAAGGCCAGATCGAGATAGATTGTCAGGGTTAAACTGAGAAGTGTCAGCCAGACACCATAATGTAACTGACCACTAACTATTCTGTTGAAAAACGTCTGAGGTTCTATGAAATACCAGATCAGATTTGCAGAGACCAGTGCCGAGAGGAGAAGATAAAAAAGTTGCGCGATCGATTTACGCCAAAGTTCTCCTTTGAGCTGATTGTGGATGACCTCAAGCTTGATAAGTTTGGCAAACCATTCCGCCAGATCGTTCAAGGTGGTTTGTGGGCAAGCCCATCCGCACCAGACCCGCCCGGAAATCAGGGTGATGAGCAGAAAACCAACCCCAAAAGCGAGGCAGAAAAGCAGAAACAGGAACAGCTCTTCAATCCGTAAGACCTGACCAAAAAGATGCAGGCTTAAGGAGGGAACATCAATTCGTAGCAGGCTTTTTCCGTCCAGCTGAAACCAGGGGAGGAGCAGAATCAATAAAGAACTGAACCATTGAAACGTCCGGCGCCAAGGGCTGAGAAGACCTGGAAGTTTGTCTGGGTGGGGAGACTTTGACATTTGGCTGAGGTCGGCCGGGACAGGTGAGTGCCCCGGCCATCCATTATCGTTTAAAGGTTGATGGAGAACTCGGTTAGGGCGTCAATTTCTGCATCGTTTAACTGCCCAGCAAAGCCAGGCATTCTGCCACCACGGCCGTCTGCTATGCTGCTCTTAACCGATTCTGCGTCCTTGCCATATTTGTACGCGTTGCTGGACAAGTC
>CALZLE010000337.1 GCA_945788205.1 uncultured Desulfuromonadales bacterium | reverse complement strand
TTGTTTCGGTCAATTTAAGAGTGTGTAAACCTTGGCTGGAAATACCAATCTCCTGCGGCCCAACACTGAAAATCTGTGAGACAATCTGCTCAGCAGTACTGCTGTCATCTGCCAAATCGGCAGCCAGATCGATCGCCTTACACTCGACCTGTGGCCATTCATGACCAGCCGTCTTTAGCAGCCCTGCCAAGCCACCGGATAGAGGATCTGACAATTCTGCACCAGGCTGCAAACCAAAATGACCATTAAGTCGGGAAACGGTGGCAAAAATAGCCGGATCATTTTGTGCTGTGCGATTTAACTTTGACTCAACCTTCTGCAACAGAAGAAAAGCCTGCCGAAAAAACTGACCATCAACACCGGTGATCGGAGCCGTAACAATCAAACCAGCAAGCTGATCAGGAACAGCAAGTGAATCGGTTTCGTTAACATCGATCTTCACAGGCAAAAGATCCAATTGTGAAAGTTGATCGCAAATCACATCTGACAAAGAAGAGCCATCATCAGTCACCCAGACTTGTGCTCCAACGGGAAGCTGTATTTGCTGCTGGTCGGTGCTGGCCTGTAAAGGCACAACCTTAAGGACTTTACGGCTGATTCCCGTCGCAGCAATTACTGATTCTTCGACAATGCCTTCAGGAGCAGTATCCGAAGTGCCACTAACACTGGCCAGAAAATCCACAATTTGACCGACTGTCTGCAAAGTGCCGAGATGCTCTGGCTTGATCGCTGGTGCGCCAGGCAGCTGAGACTGCAGAGCAGAGAGTATTTCGACCCGTTTGATTGAATCGATGCCCAGATCGGTGTCGAGCGCCATTTCCAACTCCAGCATTTCTACTGGATAACCAGTCTTGTCTGCGATCACTGCTAACAGCGTTGTGGCAACAGTATCTCGATCGATTTGTCCCATCTGAGGAGCAGACGGAGCAGCTGAAGCAGTCTTTGATTGATTGCTTGCTGCAAGATGTTCGACAATCTGACCGAGAGTCTGGAGAACGCCCAGATCTTCTGGTTTAACGGCAGGCGCCTCTGGAAGTTTTTCCTGCAGCGCAGAGAGTATTTCGACCCGTTTGATCGAGTCGATACCCAAATCGGTGTCGAGGGCCATCTCCATTTCCAGCATTTCTACCGGATAGCCGGTTTTTTCCGCAATAACTTCAAGCAGAACCGAGGCCACCTGCTGACTGTCGATAGCTGCGGCCTGCGCCTCCGGAGTAGCAGTTGTCGTTGCTGCCGGCATGTTGGCGCTCAAATGCTCAACTATTTGCCCCAAGGTCTGCAAAACCCCCAAATCTTCTGGCTTTACCGCCGGAGCTTCCGGGAGTTGTTCCTGCAGAGCAGAGAGAATTTCAACGCGTTTAATCGAGTCAATCCCCAGGTCGGTGTCAAGGGCCATATCCAGTTCCAGCATCTCTTGTGGATAGCCGGTCTTCTCTGCAATTACTGCAAGCAGCACAGATGAAACTTTTCCGGCATCAACAGCAGAACCGACAGCAGTCACTGCCGTGGGCGCGCTAGCTGCGGCTGCAATTTGCGGCATGCCAGCATTTAAATGCTCGACAATCTGACCGAGTGTCTGCAATGCACCCAGATCTTCCGGTTTAACCGCTGGGGCCTCGGGCAACTGCTCCTGCAACGCAGAGAGAATTTCGACCCGTTTAATCGAATCAATACCCAGATCGGAGTCGAGACTCATCTCCAGCTCCAGCATTTCCTGAGGATAACCGGTTTTTTCAGCAATGACACTCAGCAATACCGACGCAACCTTACCGCTGTCAGCAGTAGGACCTGATTCCGGTTGCGGTGCAACCTCTGGGATCGATACTGGCGCAGCTGCCGGAGCCGTCTCAACAACTGGCGTGGGAGCAGCGACGGGAACCTGTACCGATGGAGCTGGAGCTGCAACTGCCGGCTGCCCGGCAATCGGAACCCCCTGAATGAGATTGCGCTGCTGTTCAACTAAGTTCAGAAAAGATTTCGTTGCCGACTCCTGACCTTCGAGAAACTGTTGATGCAAACGGGAGGTTTGTTCTTGCAACGACTGCAGCGCTTGCATACTCTGCTGCGTCATTTGCAGTGCCTGTTGCAGGGCAGATGGATCAGCGGCTCCGACAGCAACAGGCGCAACCGGTTGCGGTGCAACGGCAGCACTCGGTTGCGAGGTTAACTGTGGCGGCGTTACGGCAGCCGAAGCTTGCGGTAGTGGTGGCCGTTTAGACGGAGCTTTGAAATGATTCGCGCCTGTCAGGGCAACAGTCATCCCCTTCTTCTTTTCCGGCAATTTCGCTTGAAGTTCAAGGAATTCGGCATCCCACAAGGAAAGATCGACGTTGTAGCCAAGACTGGTCAACTGCGCCAGAACCCGGGCCAGATCGACACTGCCGGAACGTTTCCCGTTGGAGGAATCGACTGCCAAAGCCTGATAATCACGATCACCAAGGATGGCATTGACCATTCCTGTCAAGCGTGCACCTGGACCAACCTCAACAAAGGTGCGGATTCCGGCCTTGTACATATTCTCGATCTCGGCAACAAAATCGACCGGTTTGGCCAATTGCTCGGCCAGCAAATGCTTCGCTTTGTTAGCCGCAGCCGGATAAATCTTGCCGGTTGTGTTGGCGTAAACGTTAGCCATCGCCTTGCCGAATTCAACCGACTGCAAGCGATCAGCAAAAGGAACACTGGCCGCAGCGACCAGTTCACTATGGAAAGCAGCAGAAACCGGAAGTTTCTTTGCCCGTAGTCCCTGTTGTTGCAACAGGTCGTAAGCCTTGTCTATTTCGGCGCTGGAACCTGACAAAACAGCCTGTTCCGGAGTATTCCGGTTTGCCAGTACCAGATCGAGTTGCTGATCGGCGACAAACTTTTCCACCTGCTCAAGAGGGGCAGATACCGCGACCATCGAACCACGGTCACCTTCACCAGCAGCCATCAATTGCCCACGCAAACGGGACAAGCGGTGCAGGTCGGCTGTTCGCAACACTCCCGCCGCACAAAGAGCGGTTAGTTCACCATAGCTGTGGCCGGCGTAAGCCTCGGCAGTCACCCCAAACTGATTCAATACCGCTTTCGCAGCGAGGCTGACAGCACCGAGTGCCGGCTGAGCATTTTCGGTTGCACGTAATTCAACTTCGTTCTGCTCAGCAGCTGCTTTACTAAATGCTGGAATTGGATAGATCTTATCGACCAGTCGGCCCTGCTGGCTGTCGGTAAATCCAACAAAGCTCTGCTCTGCAACCGTCAATTCTGCTAACGCTGAGGGGAATTGCAGGGACAAGTCTTTAAGCATGCCGGTGTATTGCGCCCCCTGACCGGGGAACAACATCGCCAAACTGCCGGCAGCATCGACGGCGGAGAAATAACTGCCGTCAGGTGTATTCCAGACATTCTGGTCCGCCTTGCTATCGAGCATGGTCAGAGCGGTTTTCAGCTGTGCGTTACGGTTGGTCTTTTCTTTGTCGATCACCAGGGTCAACCGCATCGGCAGATTGGCGTCGAAGTTCTTGCGACTTTCAGCGGCCGCCAGACGCAATTCTGTCCAACTGCCCTCAACCGGCAATGCCTGTAAAGCTGAAGCCAGCGCCTGACGATCAGCAGCACTAAAAGCTGCAATCTGGATATTGCCATCCCAATCGATAGCCATCTTCTCCGCCTGATGCTCTTCCAGCAGACAGTGAAAATTGCTGCCGCCAAAGCCGAGCGCACTGACCCCGGCCCGACGCGGAGAATCTGTGCGTGGCACCCAGGGGCGCAGTTCGGTGTTGACGTAAAATGGGCTATCTGCCGCAGTGAGAACATCTTGCGGTTGCTTAACCTTGATAGTTGGCGGCAGAGTTTTGTGGTACAACGCCAATGCTGCCTTGATGATGCCGGCAGAACCTGCTGCAGCTTTGGTGTGGCCGATCTGGGACTTGATCGAGCCGATAGCGCAGTACGGGGATTCAGACTGACCAAAAACCTCCTTCAGCGCCGAAACTTCGATGGCATCTCCAACTTTGGTTCCAGTTCCGTGGGCTTCAATCAACTCAATTGAGTCCGGGGCAATTCCAGCCTGCTGATAGGCACGACGCAGTGCTTTGGTTTGTCCCGTCGCGCTCGGTTCATAAATTGCCGCACCGCGACCGTCGCTTGAAGAACCAACGCCCTTGATGACAGCGTAAATACGATCACCATCACGCTCGGCATCTGCAAGCCGCTTCAGAACCACAATCCCCAAACCTTCGCCCAGTGTTGTCCCGTCCGATTCTGAATCGAAAGGACGTGCATGTCCTGATGGAGACAGGGCCGGAGTTTTGCTGAAACAGGTGTACATAAAGATATCGTTAAACGTATCGATACCACCAGTCACAACCATATCGGCTTTGCCCGACTCAAGTTCCAACGCAGCCAGATTGATCGCACTCAGGGAGCTGCCACAAGCAGCATCGACGACACAGTTGGTGCCACCGAAATCAAAGTGTTTGCTGATCCGGCCGGCAACGACATTGCCGAGCAGTCCGGGGAAGGAATTTTCCTGCCACGGAACATAAGAATCCGAAATCCGCTGCATAACATCTTCAGCGATCTCATCAGCAACACCAGAATCCTTCAGAGCCTCGCGCCACCGAGGGTAACCAAGACGCGCTCCAAGCGGCACAACCAGCTCCAGAGTTCCAGTAATTCCAAGAATAACGCTGATCTTCTCACGATCAAATTCATCCTCTGGCGCGTAACCTGCATCACGTAAAGCCTGATCAACGGCTACCAGACCGAGCAATTGAGAGGTATCAATCGCCTCTAAAGCATTCGGCAGAATACCGTATTCCATCGGGTTGAAATCGACCGGAGACAGGAATCCACCACACTTGGCATAGACCTGATCTGGTGCTTTCGGGTCGGCGTTAAAATAGTCATCCGAACGCCAGTGAGTCTCCGGCACCTCGGTAATGGCATCAACGCCCGATTTTATGTTCGACCAGAAGGTTCCAGTACTGTCGGCTTGAGGGAACAGACTGCCGATACCAACAATTGCCAGAGGGGTAGCGTTGCTGGGCTGGTCGATATTTTCTCCGCTGTTCTTCTTCAACTGAGAAGCTCCTTGATTTGTTCTATTTCTAGCGGTTTCACAAGTGCGGGACTGTCTATTATTCCGCCCTGTTGTTTTATTTGATTAGCGCGCATCAGAACCGCTGCGCCGAACAGAATATTATAAGCGACCGCAACGACCTGCCGCTGAGGTAATGCATCGAGACAGGTCCCTTGCACCCACTCGTTAAAAGCACCCATCGCTGGGCCACACCAGATCTGATAGTCGATTTTTCGACTCACATCACCCTGATTCGCCCATACTGGAGACTGGCCGAGATACCAACGAAACACCAAAGCAAGTTTGTACTTCGGATCAGCTTCAGCTTTTTCAACCTGACGTGGATCGCGGGTGGCAAAGTAGCTACGAGTCTGTTCCCAGATAGTGGCCAGTGGGGCTTTAAAGAATGTCTTCTCAAGTTTATCCCGTTCATCCGCAGGGATATCCTCAACGCTGTCACAGGCGCGGTAAAGCTCGTAGAGTTTGCCGGCACGGATCGAAAACATGGTGCCACGCTTAACAACCTGAACCTTGACCCCCATCTCGAACATATCGCCCGAAGGGGCCATGGTAATATCTGCCTGCCGGGTCTCAGCCAGCATCTGCCGAACAGTGTCGCAGGTTCCGGACTCAACACAGGCCTGATTGACGGTTCCTGTTACCAGATACGCAGCCCCCATCGACAACGCTGCGACTGCAGATTCGGGCGTCGCGATCCCACCGCCAAGCCCGACACGTAATTTCTGCTGATAATCATATTGCTGCTGACAGGTCTCCTTTTGCGCATTAATCGTTGGAAACAACGACAACGCTGGGCGATTATCGGTATGACCGCCGGAATCGGCCTCGACAGTGATGTCCTGAGCCATAGGAATCTGTTTCGCAAGCTCAGCCTGCTCTGCTGTCAAGTCACCAGAGGCAACCAACTGCTGCAGAAACTTGTCAGTGGGTGGCGCCATAAAACGAGCGGCGACTTCTTCTCGCGAGATTTTGGCGATGACCTTATTCGGGGTCACAATCTGCCCGGCAGCATCTCGATGAATTCCGTGAGTGCGGTATTTAACAATTGGCAGACTCAAAGCCATAAATGCGGAAGCCTCAACCAAATGAACTTGCTTGCGGATGTAGAGATCGATCAGGGCCTTTTCTAGTTCCGGTTCATTCGGGCTGTGAATCAGGTTAACGCCGAAAGGAAATTGATCACCATCAGCCTTGAGCTGATCAATAGCATCTTCAACCTGCTCTAAGGACAAGCCAGCCGAACCAAAAAAACCGAGCATGCCGGCACGGCCAAATGCTTTTACCATGGCAACTGAGCTGATGCCCTTGGCCATGGAACCGCCAACGTAAGCATAATCAAGACCATGGTCCTGGCAAAACGACTCTTCCCCAAGAGACTCCAGTGGGCAGGGTAAGAGCATCCCTTGTATTGCTGTCTCAGAAACAGAACCGTTAACAGCAGTGGTCGACTGAACCTCGACACGCCCTTCTTTATTAATAACGAAAAATGCTTGTTTGATCTGCTGTATAGATTCGAGGCTACAGTTGAATTTAGTGGCGGCTGTAAAACTGCGGTACGAATCGCTTCCAGCACTATTGCTGTTCAGATTAACAATGTTCAAAAATGTCTCCTCATCCCTTTAAGGAACACACAAATCTCATCACTCAACAAAACCGATATATTGTCATTAAAACGACCCACAAATCAAGGGATTTAACCTCTCATAACCGACAAACACTGGTAAAACTTGCCAACAGATGAAAGACTCTTTCGCGTGGAGTGGAGATGTCTGGTTTGATGACTTTAGAAACAAAAAAAGAGACCAAGTCGATGACTTGGTCTCTTGATTTTTTTGGAGCGGGAAACGAGATTCGAACTCGCGACGTCAACCTTGGCAAGGTTGCACTCTACCACTGAGTTATTCCCGCTCATTTTTTGGGCTCGTCGTGACGAGCGGATGCAGTTATAGCAAAACGATTTGCAAAGTGTCAATAAAAAATACTGTTTTTTTATGAAATCTCTAAGCAACTAAAAAATAGTGACTTTTTATTTTGCAAAGACCTTGAAAAACTTCACAAGATAGTCCGCGCCTGACCAAACAGTCAGAAGCAGCGAAACGTAAAAGAAAAATAGTCCGGTGTTATGAAAGGACGGATAGAGAAAATTAAGCTCTACTCCAAAAAACCAGTAATATCGATAATGTAACAATAGGCCGATAATGGCGACCATCTGAAAAATAGTTTTATACTTTCCCAGGTCGCTGGCAGCAATTACAATCCCTTCAGATGAAGCGATAGAACGCAATCCAGTGACAACCATCTCTCGCGCAAGAATTATAAAAACCGCCCATGCAGGAACTCGATCAAGCGGAATCAACATAATTAGAGCCGCCATAACGACCAACTTGTCAGCGAGTGGATCAAGAAACTTCCCCAACACCGTGACGATCTGCCATTTACG
>CALZLE010000336.1 GCA_945788205.1 uncultured Desulfuromonadales bacterium | reverse complement strand
CTCCTTAGAGAAGGGGGAGCCATTCTGGTCCTGGAACCGGCAGGCGGGGGGAGTTTTAACGAAGCAAAAGCCCGCTTTGGCGTCGGAAGTGGTAACGAGGGACCTCTCAAAACGGCGGCGCTGACGGCAATGCAGAACCTGCCGGGCTGGGACCTGAGCGAAGCTCATCGATTTATGACTGATTTTTTGTTTGCTGATGAAACCGATTTTTTTGACCATAAGCTCCCTCATTTTCGACAATTGCAAGCAGAACAACAACGAGAAATTCAGCACTTTCTGCGCCGCCAGCAGACCGCCGATGGCATCATCCTGACCGCAGAACGGTGCCTGGATCTGTTGCAACCAGCCTCCGAAACTGAAAACAGCTCTACTCAATTACCGATCAATTAGTACGGTTTTCCTCTTTCAAACTTGACAACTTGTTAATAAGCCTATAATTTTTATAAATTAGTATTTTCTTTGATTAATCGTTTTTGAGGAATTTAGCGCGTGATAATAACCCTCTTCACAATCCCTGTAACTTGGCCACGACTCCTTCTAATCGGGAGCCTCTTGCTGCTGAGCGCCTGCGCCCCGACGGTAAGCGGGCCATCTGCTGCATTGAGGCAACAATTCGCTCAGATGCAGCAACAGCAACAGCAACAAGCCGAGCAACTTGAGGCTCTGCAGCAGCAACTTGCGCAATGGCAACAACAAACACCAGGTTCCGTTGCAGTTCAAAACCCACGGGGTTCTTCAACGATGGCAATGGCTGAGATTCCGGCGGATATCAGTCGAGAAGTCTCTGCTCTGGCAGATTCTGCTTCGAGCTACCTGGCGGCATTTTCCAGCTTGGCTGCGGGTCGTTACTCTGTTGCTGAAAACGGTTTTAATAACTTTTTAAAGAGGTATCCGCAGCACCAGTACAGTTCAAATGCTCGTTATTGGCTGGCCAGCGCACAATTATCCCAAGGCAAACTGCAACAGGCATCTTCCAACCTGCGGCAGGTGGTGGTCGATGTTAACCAGCAGGGAAAAATTCCTGCGGCGCTGGTCCTGCTAGCCAAGGTCTATCAACAGCAACATCTAAACAACGAAGCTGACGAAGTTTTAGAACAGCTGCGCAGTCGCTACCCTGAGAGCAGTGAGGCACAGCTTTTTTTCCAAAACACTGAACCACAATAAACAGTATTGTAAGTTCTAACTCCATTTGTGAGGAAATCGATGACACAGACTATTTTTCGCTGGTTATCACTGCTGATTCTGCTGACTTTCGTGACCGTTCTGCCGGCGACTGCCGAAGAAGGACAGATCTACACCATCAAAAAGGGTGACACGCTGTGGGATCTGTCACAGCGCTTTATTGATGACCCCTATTACTGGCCAAATGCTTGGGCCAATAACCCGGACATCACCAACCCGCACCTGATTTTTCCGGGACAAAAAATACGTATTCTTGATGGCCGCCTGAAAATCATCCCGGCCTACCCTGATGCGGACGCATCCACTAACGCCGACAACGAGGATCCGGCAATGTCCAAAGCCGAACCTTTGCCGGAGCCGGAAGAAATTATAACCGTTAAATCGACCGGCAGTGGTGACGGGTTCATCCTTACCACAGAGGAATCCCTCGGCACAGTGGTCGACTCAGTCGACAATCGTGTTCTGCTCACCAAGAATGATTTGGTTTTTGTCAAAATGAAAAACCCGAGCAGCGCGACCGTCGGCGATACCTACGGTCTTTTCAGCCGAGGTGATATTGTCAACCACCCGCAAACGAATGACCCGGTCGGGACCATGATGAACAATCTTGGCTACCTCCAGGTGACTGAGCTCAAAGAAGATACCGTCGTTGCCAGAATCGGTGGGGTTTATCGAGAGATCACCCGTGGCGCTGAGCTGTTTGAGTATGCACCGCCACGCAAGGACTTGGTTCTCCAGTCTGCAGACACGGCCCATAAAGGCTATGTCATCGCCACCCGTGACGAAAAATATGGCCAAGGTTCGTCCGATATTGTTTTTATTGATCGCGGCCAGGATGATGGTCTGGCTTCGGGCAATCTGTTCTACATCTCGCGCCCGCGCCAAGTCTCCAACGAGATTGCCAAACAAGCTGGCGAGGTCAGTTTACCTGACGCCGTCCTCGGAGCTGCGGTCATCATTGAAACGAAAAACCAGACATCGTCGGCGTTGATCATCAAAAGCGTCGATGCAATGTATGTTGGCGATCAAGTGACCATGGTCGCTGAATAGAAATTTATATTTCATACGAAAGAGCAAAAACGGATTGAAGCGACTTCAGTCCGTTTTTGTTTCTACTCGTTGATTCAATTCTGTTTCCGGAGGGGGAAGCTATGGATGAATTACAACGAGCCCTGCTCAGGCTACATCTGACGCCGGGACTCGGACGTGTTGCACTTTTCAAACTGAACCACTATTTCGGTGATTTCCTTTCGGCACTGAACGCGCCTCCAAAACAGCTGGAAGAAGCTGGTCTCTCGCGTAAACTGATCGACAAAATCCCGGCAGAAAACGAGCCCGCTTATCTCCAGACCAGACGGAAACTGGAAACGCTGCAAGTACGACTGATCAGTTTCTGGGACCCGGACTATCCTTCTTTGCTGCGTCAGATCCACGATCCACCAGCCCTCTTCTATCTGCGCGGAACCCTGCCAAGTAAAGACTGCTTTGCCGTCGTCGGCTCCCGGCGGGCGACTACCGCCGGACGACAGCTGACCCGAGATCTGGGCAAAAACCTAGCTATGCACGACATCTGCATTGTCAGCGGGCTCGCACGTGGTATCGATACTGCCGCCCACTGCGGAGCACTGGACGCAAACGGTGCGACCATCGCCGTTCTCGGCTGTGGCATCGATCGCATCTACCCACAGGAAAACGTAAAACTGTTCCATGAAATCCTGCAGCACAATGCCATCATCAGCGAATACCCACCCGGCACACCGCCGCTGGCAGGGCATTTTCCCGGCCGTAATCGGATTATCAGTGGCCTCAGTCGTGGCGTGCTGATTGTTGAAGCAGCGGAGGGGAGCGGCTCACTGATCACCGGTGACTTTGCCCTCGAACAAGGCCGAGAACTGTTCGCCGCACCCGGTACCGTCCAGAATCCAACCAGCAAAGGGGTCAATCGATTATTGAAAGAAGGGGCGCAACTGGTCACCGAAGCAGCTGACATTTTACAGGAACTCTGGCCGCAACAACTTTCGCGCAACCAACAACAGATTGTCGATCAGTTTGTAAATCAACTTGATGGTGTCCCTCTGAACATCTATCAACAGCTGAGTCATGAGCCACTACACATCGATGAAATCGGCCGGAAATGCGGCTTGACTCCCATGGAGGTTTCCGCTATTTTACTCGACCTAGAACTCCAGGGCGGAGTCCAGGCATTGCCGGGAAACAGCTATATCCGTGGGCAATTGTAGAAAAACAGAAAGATAACAAATCTTTATCTGCAACCACTGATCGTCTTAAAGCCGCCCCGCTTTCCAGCACAATGAGCGAAATGAATTGTGCAACCCGGTAGTCGCAGGTATTTAATTTCACCTGCCTGGAGGTCCATTGCGCGAACGAGTCCTGGCGATCGTCAATCTGATTGCAAAATATGTTCTGGGAGCAGAAGATGCTCCAATTAGCGAGCAGGAGTTGGTTGCTGAATTAATTTCGGTCGGCTTCGAAGCTGAAGAGATCAACGATGCCTTTTCCTGGATGGAAACGGTTGCATTGCAGGGTCCAGAACAGCAAAAGTCCGACTCGGAGATGCAAACGCCACCGACCTATCGACTGTTCAGCCCCGAGGAACAGCAGGCTCTGACGACTGAAGGAATCGGGTTTCTGATCAAGATCAGGATGATGGGTTTGCTTTCGGACGAGGCACAGGAAGAAATCATTGAACGAGCAGTCAAAGCGGCCGAAGATCCGTTGAGCCTGCAGGAAGTAAAAATGATTGCGGCACTCACCATGCTCTCGCGAACCAACAGCCTCTGGCAACGGGAAATCGATTGTTTCCTTGACAACGACT
>CALZLE010000335.1 GCA_945788205.1 uncultured Desulfuromonadales bacterium | reverse complement strand
TACTACCTCAAATAGTGTACTTTATTTTTAGGAAGTGCCGATATCTCAAAATCTGGAGTTGTGGCCAAAGGCATTCCTTCACCCCAATCCTCACAAATCACCTTCTTATATGTTGCATCAAAACGGGTCGCGAAAGTCCTTAGAAGTTTCTGACAGGGGGGCGGATTTCATCATAATAAGGACACCGAACCAACAAAGGCCTCAGTAAAATACTGAAGCCTTTGTTGGTTGAATGAGCATTCCTCAACTCAGCGGTTCTTTTCCAAGAGCTCCTTCTGTTTCCGGGTATCAAGAATCACCGTTTCGTCAAACAGTCCCGGCTTCCCGCTTTTAGTGACAAAATTGAAAAACAGGCTGTGTTTGCCGATGATGATTTCGTCGCCGTCGAGCAGTTCGTATTTATCGATCTTCTTTTCGTTGACGAAGGTGCCGTTGGTGCTTTTCAAATCTTCGATAAAGTAGGCGTTCATCACTTTTTTGACCACCGCATGGAAGTTGGACACCGCCATATTATCGATCTGGATGTCATTCTGCGGGTTGCGGCCGATACTGATCAGCTCGTTTTCGGTCTCATAGTTGGCCAAGGTGGCATTGTCAAAACTCAATTTAATCTCTAGCATCTGCTTCTCCTTTTCGTTTGTTACAACTTCTCATTTATTGGGCAGTCACCAGGACCGCAGTCACATTATCTTTGCCGCCGGCCGCTAAGGCAGCAGTGATCAGCTGTTCGCAAGCCTGCTGTGGGAGGTCGTTGTTGCCAAGAATGGCGCTAATCTGCTGATCAGCAAGCATCCCGGTCAGGCCATCGCTGCAGAGCAGGAAGGTGTCTCCCGATTCGCTCGGCAGAACTTTTCGGCAGATGTCCAGCTCCTCGGAAATGCCGACCGCTTGTAGCAGGACATTGCGCAAGTTCGACGTCTCGGCGTCCAGTTTGTTAATGATGCCGCGGCGTAACTGTTCGGCGATCAGACTGTGATCGTCACTTAACTGTTCCAGGGTCGCATTGCGCCAGCGGTAGAGGCGGCTATCGCCGACATGGGCCAAAAGAGCTTGTTCGGAGTGAAACAGCAAAATTGTCAACGTGGTGCCCATCCCTGCCCAGCGACTGTTCTCCGTGGCGGCCTGAGTGATGGACCGGTTGGCGTGGCTGACGGCATTAGTCAAAACCAGGGACACCTCTTCAACAGATCGCTGGTCATCGAGCAGAGGTTCAAGGCGCTCGCGAACAACGTCTATCGCCATGCTGCTGGCAACTTCACCAGCGGCGTGGCCACCCATGCCGTCGGCGACGATGAACAGCCCGAGCTGCTCATCAACGAAAAAACTGTCTTCGTTGTTGCTGCGCAGCAGGCCGGTGTCGGTTTTACCGTAGGCACTTAGCTTCATCCGATCTCCAGTAGTTGCTGCAGGGTTTCAAGCTCCGTTGCCAGCAGGCCAGCTGATTTAAACCGTCGCGAGGCACTTTTTTGCAGCAATTTCGAGATGGTTGTCTGGCATTCTGCCGGGAGTTTCGGACAGACTTCATTCAGCGGGCGGTAACTGCAGTTGGCAATGTTGTACATCAGGGCGCCCATGCTCTCCCCTTGGAACGGTTTGGTTCCGCTGAGGAGCTCATACATCACCACGCCGAGGGAAAACAGGTCGGAACGGCCGTCGACCTTTTTACCGGCGACCTGTTCTGGGGACATGTAACTGGGGGTTCCGAGGATGATCCCGGTTTCGGTCTGGTCACTGGAAATCATCTTGGCCACGCCAAAATCGGCAACTTTTATTTGTCCGTCGTTGAGAACAACGATATTGGCCGGTTTGATGTCTCGGTGGACTACGCCCTGTTGGTGGGCATAGTCGAGGGCCTGAGCAATCTGTTTCATGATCTGTACGACCCGCAGTGGCTCCAATAGTTGTTTTGGCTGACAGTGATGACTGAGGTCTTTGCCGTCGAGCAGCTCCATCGCCAGGTAGGCCAGATCGTTCTCCTCGCCGACATCATAGATGGTGACAATCTTGGGATGGTTGAGCCGGCCGGCCGCTTCGGCTTCGCGGAAAAAGCGCTCCTTTACCGATTTCAGCTGTGCGGGGTCGACCAGTGCATACGCGAGGGTTTTGATGGCGACCTGCCGATTGATTTTCGGATCAATTCCCAGATAGACGGTGCCCATGGCCCCTTGACCCAGCTCCTTCTCGATCCGATAGCGACCCAGAGTCGGTTTTTCACCCGGTTGATCAAGCACCAGGGTGGCGTCAGTCCGCGGAGCTCGAACCGGTGGTTGCTCACCGGCCTGCAACTGTTTGACTCTGTCTTTGGTGTCGCGGAAACGACCGCTGGCAAGTAAGTGCAGGTAGGCGGTCAGTGCCTTGTGTGGCATCCGCTTGCGCTCAATGTCGAGCCCCAGATTGTAGAGCATCGCCTTGCTGGCCTGATCTTTCGCGTCGAACTGGAGAAATTTTTCCAGCGCCTGGTCGAAGTGTCCCTGTTCCTGAAAGTTGATTGCCAGCTGCCGATGGGTGTCGAGCTGGTTGCGCTTGGTATTGCGTTGGCCAACGTTGTGACGGACGACAAAGAAGCCAACGCAACAGAGCAGCAGCGCTGGCACGACCTGCAGCCAGTAACCGTAGAGGACCAAACTGGCGGCGGCTGCCAGCAACCAAGTGGTGAAAAACAGACCGAGGGTCAAAAATCCGGCTCGGCTGCTAAGCCTCGGAACCAGTAGCAACAGCAGAACCAGAAAATAGCTCAATATCAGGGTTTCGAGTTGCCAGCCCCAGCTCGGCCTGCTTGGTTGATTGCCAGATAGCAGGGTCGCCGTTGCCAGAGCAGCCAGCTCGCTGCTGCTGACCATACCGCGGGTGGCCAGTGGTTGACGATCGGTGAAACTTTCACTGTTGCCGAGCAGAATGATCTTTTCGTTCAGCGTGTGGCCGTCCAGCTCGCCTGCGAACAGTTGGGCGACGCTGTAGTGCAGGTAGGGGCGTCCCTGCCCCGAGAGGTCGAGCAGGAGTTGAAAATCGCGATCAACCGGTATCCGCCAGCTTCCGGATTGCAGTTCGCCCGGTAAATCTGAGGACGGAAGGTTCAGCTTTGTCAGGGGGATTTGCAACTGTTGTAGAGCCAGCTGTAGAGGTAGCGAGGGGAGCAACTTCCCTGCACTTGGAACCAGAAGTGGATGCCGGCGGATCCGACCATCGCTGTCGGCCGAAAAAATCAGCTGGCCAAGCAGCGGCCGGTTTTGCTGAAAATCAGCGGCCGGTGGTAGAAAATCGGTGTCTGTCGGTTGTTCGGAACGCTGTGCGGCCAGTGGGTTTTGTCGTGCTAGCAACAGTTGTTTCGGCTCGGCTAGTGCCGCCGGTTTGGGCAGAAGCGCATTCTCTGGGAACGCCATTGCTGCGGTTGCCGAATACAAGGGTTCTACAGGGATGATCAGTTTTAGTTCCGCCAGCTGTTGGGCGAGATTCAGGTCCGCTTCGGATTGAGTGCTGAAGCTGAGTGGTGTCAGCAGGGCGAGCTGATTGACGCCAAGTTCCTGTAGCTTTTGCAGAATGGCCGCTTGCTGCAAGCGTGAGGAAAGATCGCCGCCAAGCTGCGAACGGCTCTGCTGATCGATGGTCAGCAGCACGACTTGTGGGTTGATGTGGTTACTACGGAGCGACATCAGCTGGTCGTAAATCGGCAAATCCAGTCGACGCAACAGGGGAGAGTCAACCAGTGAACCGGCCAGCAGAAGTGCTGCAAGCAGTGGGCAGAGCAGCCAGCTGGATGTCAGAAAGCTTTTCAGGTAGCGCATCAACTCTCCTGGGCGGATTGTTGGACGAGCAGCATTAAAGAATCATCATACAGGATTTCTGTTGTTACGGGCAGTTTTTTCTTTGGTGTGGATGGATGGAGTTCTGGTTCTGGTTGTGCTAAAAACAGCCCATGATTCAACAGACAATAATAGAGCGGTTTCGCGAAATCGAGCAACTGGCGGAAAAGTTTCATCTGCTGGAAACCAAAATTCTTGGGGTGCTCAACTTTCGGGATTTCTTTCAGATTCTGCAGGAACAGATCGGCGATATTTTCGAGGTGCCGCACGTCTGGTTCAGCCTGATTCGCGATGAGGAGGCGGCCGCACCGATCCATCGGGCCGCGCTCAGCTCAAAATTGCGGGAACATCTCAATCTGATTGGGCGGGATAAGTTCGAGCTGCTGTTTGGCACCGGGGAGAAGCCGCTGCTGGAAAATGAGGATTTGACCCCCTATCAGGCGCTGCTGCCGGAGTTGAACCGGTTTCATTTCAAGTCGCTGGCGATGGTGCCGGTCAGTCTCAACGGTAAACTGGTTGGCAGCCTTAATCTGGCCGATTCCTCGCCCCAGCGCTTTCATCCCGGCTACAACCCGATCCACCTGGAGCGGCTGGCGGTTAAAGTGTCGCTGTTTCTTTCCAATGTGACCGCTCACGAAAACCTAAAGTATCTTGCCTTTCACGACCCTTTGACCGATCTGCATAATGACGATTATGCAG
>CALZLE010000334.1 GCA_945788205.1 uncultured Desulfuromonadales bacterium | reverse complement strand
CGCCGTGGTTTTTATGCGCAACGCAGTCGTGGTGAAGCACACGAAAATCAGATCAGCGGCAACCTTGAACATGGCATCTATCTTGAAGATAGCTTGGTTGTGCTGATGAATAATCGGATTGCCGATAATGGCAGGTCAGGGATCAAGGTACAAAATGCTGGAGGAGACGTGGCGAACAATCAGATTTTTGCCAACCACCAGCTGACACTGGTAAATGATGGCGAGAGTGATTTCAGTGTTGGTGAAAACGATTTTGCTGGATCGCTGGTGGTTATTGATCAGACATTGCGCCCGACAGTGGGAAAGATCGTCATTAACCCTTCTCCCTGAAAAGGGAAGGGGTTTCGAATAACATATGAGGTTGAATTTGCAATTTTTACGCATTCTATTGGTTGGGACTCTGTTGTTGTCGCTGTTGGCTTGTCAGCAGACAGGCGAGCGCCCGGTGATGAAAATCGGTTACATGAACTGCAACAGTGAAGAAGAAACCATGAAGCGGTTTCAGCCGCTGACCAAATATCTGTCGGACCAATTGAACGTCGATTTCCAGGCGATCCCGGTCGATACCCAAGACTTTCCGGAACGCTTTGCTGCTGGCGAGTTTGAGTTCACCCACACCAACTCACTCGTTTACGTGATTATGCGTGAAGAACAGCAGATTGAGTTATTGGCGACAGAGATGCGCGGCAATTACGGTTCACATACCGCCGGGACGATTGTCTCCAAAAAGGGCAGTGGCATCAAGACGCTCGAAGACATCAAAGGCAAGCGGATGATCTTCGGTCCACAGTTGGCACCGAGTGGCTATCTCGCGCAGTATGACCTGATGCTGCGCAGTGGTATCGATCCAGAGTTGGATATCGCTTACTACGCGATTCCGACTGGTTCTTTTAAGCACGAAAAGGTTGCTTACGCCGTCTATTTTGATCAATTTGACGTTGCGGCACTCCCGGCTCTCGATCTTGAACTGATGACCCGTGACGGCAAGATAACTGCTGAAGATTTTAACATTCTCGGGCAAAGCCCGATCTTTCCTTATTGCACCTTTGGTGCGCGGAAAGATGTTGACCCCGAATTGCTCAAGAAATTTCGTCAGGTGCTGGTTGATTTGAGCGAAGCCGAAACGGTCGATTATCAGGGAGAGTCGTTAAAGGTGCTTGCCTCTGCGTGGATTGATGGGTTTGAAGCGTTGAGCGATTCAGATTATGACCTGCTGCGGGAGATGGCTAAACGAGCCAATATGCCGCCTTATCAGGAGTTTTAAGAGTTGTTGAAGGATCGTATCGATATTCTCCTCGGAGTTCTGTTGCTGATTTGTGCTGCCGCTGCAGTTGCTTTGTTGACAGGGCAAGGCTCGCAGGCGTCGCAGAGCAATATGGCGGTCGATAAAGCGCTGGAACGGGATATTGCGTACCAGGCCAAAGTCAGTTTTCTCGAAAGGCTATACGCGCCGGTCAGTGAGCTGCAACAAGCGGAGAAATTAGAGACGGCATTGCTGAAACTGGATGAGCTTTCGCGTCATTATCCGGATGAAGCGCACGGTGAACTGCTGCGCGGAGAAATTCTTCTGCAGATGCAGGCGGTCCCGAAAGCGATTGAGCATTTGGCAAGAGCGGTGCGGATGAGCGGCGATTATGTCGACCAGAATAGCCCACTTTCGCGGCGTTCCATGATTAATCAACTTGTTGATGTGCAGCTCCCTAAGCTCAAGGCTGCAGCAACTCAGCAGACGACGGGCCGGCTGCAGGCGACACTGAAAGACCTCTATTATCTGCAAGGTCGCCTTGCTGGTGGGTGCGAATAATGCGACAGGCGTTGCGCGATCCACATACGTGGTTGGTGATGCTGGCTGGTGGCTTGCTTGGGGTCTGTGGTGTTTGGTTGGCGGTCCTTGGCAACCCGCAAAATTCTGGAATTTGCGTCTCCTGTTTTCTGGAAAACAGCGCTGGAGCGCTTGGTTTACACGACAATCCGCGAATGCAGTATCTGCGGCCAGAGCTGATCGGGTTTGTGCTCGGTTCTTCGTTGGCGGCCCTCGGGTTTCGCGAGTTTTCCTCAAAGGGGGGCAGCGCTCCTTTGCCGCGGTTACTCTCCGGGGTGTTTTTGATTGTCGGGTGTTCGGTTTTTATCGGTTGTCCGATAAAGCTGTTTTTACGCCTGGCAGCTGGAGACTGGACAGCGTTACCAGGCCTGTTCGGACTGGTGGTCGGCGTCTGGCTCGGGCTAAAAGGTTTGGCCGTTGGTGTCCATCTCGGCAATGCTAAAAAAGAACCGGGTGGTTCTGGATACTGGACGCCGCTGTTGTTTGTGTTACTGCTTGGATTTTTACTGCTGCGGCCTGGTTTTGTCTTGTTTTCCGAGCGTGGCAGTGCCGCTGAAGCAGCGCCGGTGATGATCGCTTTGGGAATTGGCCTGTTACTCGGTGCGCTCGCGCAAAGGACCCGCTTCTGTATTACGGGTGGGTTGCGTGACCTTTTCGTGATGGGTTTGCGCGCGCAGCTGTTCTGGGGCTTTTTGATCTTTATTGTTATTGCCCTTGCTGGGTCGCTGCTGAGCGGAAGCTTTACCCCCGGTTTTTATGGTCAGCCGGGTGCGCACTTGGACATGCTCTGGAGTTTTCTCGGCATGTTGTTGGTCGGCTCAATTTCGGTTTTGATCGGCGGTTGCCCGTTTCGTCAGCTGGTCAAAGCTGGAGAGGGGGACGCTGATGCCGGACTGGTCGTTATCGGCATGTTACTCGGTGCTGGGCTGGTCCAATCCTGGCAACTTGCTGGTACTGCTGCTGGGGTGCCATTGTACGGCAAGGTTGCTGTGCTGGCCGGACTGGCTTTTTTCCTGTTAAACCTGCTGCTGTTCCGTGAACGGACAGTCGCTTGATTGCTGAAAGGTTTTAATCTTGTCGGTACTACAACGAAATCCGGATATTGTCTGGCGGCATGAAAAGCGCCGTGAAGCTCAGGTTCTGCAAGAGCTGGAAGAGGGCGGCAATGTCGAAGAACACGGAACCGTCATCCTGCTGATCTCTGGTATGATGCATCAGCTCAACCTGCTTGGCGGCATGATCTGGGCTTTATGTGATGGCACCCGCACTGAAACGCAAATTGTTGATCAGCTGCTGGAAGAGTTTGATGTCGAACGCGAGGTTCTTGCGACCGATGTCTCGGAATTTGTTGCTGATCTTTTACAACGTGAATGGTTGAATCATGGCTGATGCGATTACCGAGCAATTTTCTGCGCCGCTGACATTTAATTGGACGCTATCTTACAAGTGCAATTTTACTTGCAGCCACTGCTACAGTCGTGACGAGGTTGCGGAAGAGTTAGCGACCGAGCAGATCAAACAAATAGTCGATACTCTGGCTGAGCAACAGGTCCCATTTATCAATTTTGGTGGCGGTGAGCCGCTGATTCGTGATGATCTGTTGGAAGTTACCCGTTACGCAACGGCCAAGGGGCTGAACGTCTCAATGAATTCCAACGGTTGGCTACTCGATCACGCAACTGCACAGCAGATCAAAGACGCTGGTTTTAAGAGTGTCGGTATCAGTATCGATAGCGCCGACGGCGCTTCACACGACGATTTTCGCAATAAGAATGGTTCTTTTGAGCGCGCGACGGCCGCACTTGATGCCCTGCATTCAGTCGGTCTTAAAACGACCATGAGTGCGGTCATCTCCCGAATTAATTTTCAGGAGTTCCATTCTCTGCTTGATCTGGCCCGGAAGCATCAGGTTTCTCAAGTGTTCCTGCATAATTTTAAATGTAGCGGCAGGGGCTTCAAAAATCGTGAGGATCTCGATCTGACCCCGGAGGAATGGAAAGATTTTTACGTTGAGGCGTTACGGGTTAAAAACGAGACCAAAGACCTTTTGATTTCGTTTGACGATCCGGTGATAGCCTCTTTACCCGATTATGCAGAGAACCCGTTAGTGAAGGGGAGCAGTT